>CALGTT010000080.1 GCA_937901485.1 uncultured Ruminococcus sp. | reverse complement strand
CAGGCTTTGGGGTGCTAACCCCAGAAAAAAGACTTTTTCTACAAGCTGGCAGGATCTTTCACTCCTGCATCTTTACGCATGTATCAGTTTTTCTTCCCCCGCCGGTATTCCGTCGGTGTCATGCCGATCTCCTTTTTAAATGTGCGCATGAAGTGGGAATAATCATACCCGCATTTGCGTGCGATCGTCTGGAGGGTATCAGTGGTGTTCAGAAGAAGCTTTTTGGCATGGTCGAGCTTGCTTTTCTGGATGTCCTGCGCACAGCTGACACCGAACGTGTTCCGATAGATCCGCTGGAAATAGGAGGAGCTGATGTTCAGCTTCTGACAGCAGGTGCTCACTGACCATTCCTTTTCGGGGAACTGGTAGATCTCGCTGCGCAGTGCCGCAAGATCGTCATAATGCATCTGCTCGGAATAGGTCAGTGCACCGCTGCGGATGCTGTGCAGCTGTTCAAGCACGCGCTTTGCCGTTTGCTCTCCGTCTGCAAGCTCCTGATGCTCCGACAGGATCACATGATGCAGGCGCGGACGGAAGGAAAACTCCGTCCGGAGCTGCTGCTGTTCAAATTGCAGGCTGATGCGCTGTACCAAGGTCTGGTGCAGCTGTTTGTCGCTGTACTGTGTGCCGATGATGAAGAATTCACTTTCCCCCGCGCGGAAACAGCGTTCGTGATTCTGGCAGCTGTTGCGCAGGATATCCGAAAACTCCACCAGATATTTGTCCCACGCAAGACTGCCGCAGGTTTCCTTGATGCGGTGCATACCGCTCAGGGAAAAGCCGATGATGAACTGTTCCTCATGAAAACGCTCTGCCTTTTCACGCTGCTCCTTCCACTGCTGCGAAAAGCTGCCGATGTTGTACAGACCTGTCAGCTCATCACGGATCTGGGAGAGGTAGCGTCTGTAGGCAAGACTTTTCAGTTCATTCTGGATGCAGAGAAATTCCAGCCCGTTGTTGATCTCACAGCAATAGTGCAGATAATGCTGATTATAGCCGTCCGTCATGCCTTTGAGCGTCAGAAGCGCGTAGCCGAAGCAGTGATCCTGAAAATGCATGGCAGTAAAGAAAGTGACGGAAGGCTCGTTTACTGCAAGCACATTGTCCGGAACCATCTGTGCGGTCGGAAAGAGGTGGCGCACGCCGTCAAAGTCGATCCAGATCATCTGGTCGGAATATCCTTGCGTGCGGTATCTGCGTGTGCATTCGTCCGCCTCGACATGATCCCAGTCCTCACAGAGACAGATATTGAACATCTCATGCGTGCACTGTTCATTTTTCAGGAATACATAGGTCATGTGATAGGTTTTTTGAATGAAGGTGTACAAAGTACCGGAATTGAGAAACTGCGTGGAGAGATTGCTGTCTGTGAAATTATCCTCCAGCCGCTGATAATCCGGCATATAATCCTGCGTGTTCCTTGCGTCACTGCCGCAGCCGCAGCTTTCACGGCAGGAAAGTGTACTGTGCTCCTCCGCCGCAGGCTTGCAGAGCTTTCCGGTGATCTGCTCATAAAGCATACACATCGCATTTCTGCCGAGCTGTTTCCATGAGGTGCTGTAGGTCGTGACAGAAGGGGAGTGGATGGCAGATTCAAACGTGCCGTCATAGCCGGTGACAAGTACATCCTCCGGCACAGAAATGCCGTATTCAGCCAAAGCATCACATAATGTATTCGCCATCACATCATTGCCGCACGCCACCGCTTCAGGCAGGGGGCGCGTTCCGTCAGCGTATTCCTTCGCAAGCTGCTGCGGGGCTTGTGTCCAGAAATCACCGTAGATGATATCCTCCTCCGAACAGGGGAGACCTGCCTGCTCCATCGCATCACAATATCCTGCCACC
>CALGTT010000079.1 GCA_937901485.1 uncultured Ruminococcus sp. | reverse complement strand
CCCCCTCCGCCGCCGTTCGGCGGCACCTCCCCCGCAAGCGGGGGAGGAATCAGCGGGGCTTGCAGCCCCGAGTCCCGCTTTTTAAGCTTTTCACCGCAAGGCTGTAAAACCCGGCTCACGGAACCGTAAGCCGCCCCCACAGATCCGCTTTTATTCGTGTGCAGCAGTGCCGCTTTTGCACCAATGCGCATTCAGGAATTCCACACGCAGCGTCAGCCATTCATGCAGCCAGTCTGCGGCTTCCTCATGGGTTCTGCACTTGGCAGAGCGCGGGGAAAGCTCATCGGCGGCGGCATTGTTCTTCAGGTTGTCCCAGCGTTCGTAATTGCGCGTAAATGCATCCGCATACTGCGCGGTGTCCGTTTGGATCTGTGCCAGTGCCCTGTCAAACACGCCGGAATCATAGGCATCCGTCCACGCACTGCGGATATACGCCTGAAACCAGTCCTCATACATGAGCACGGCAAGCCACGGGTTGATGGTTTCGTACATGTCATTCACATCATAGACGGCATTTGCCGCATAGAAGCCCTGTGCATCGGCACATCTGTCCTTGTTGCCCATCGCGGAATCAAAATCCCACGGCGCATGGAAGGTCAGCCGTCCGTCACCATCCGCGCCGAAATCCGCGGACATGAAGAAGCTTGACCAGTAAATATCCGCATCACAGGCAAGCTCATTGAGGATGTAGGCATCCGCCAGCGATTCCACATTCACGACCGCTTCCACAGCCTCCTGCGGAGTCATCCCCTGCGCAGCCTCAATGGAACACGTTTCGGCATTGAATGCATACGCCGCATCCTCATACGCTGCGGCGTAGAGGATATCATAGACGGCATCGACATAGGCAGCAATGAAGTCATGCTGTGCCTGCGAATAGATATCACTCTTGATAGTATAGCCGACTTCCTTGCCCATATTCTGCACCATGCGGCTGCTGACTGTCACCGTCCTGCCGCCGCCGTCCTCACCGTCAAAGGGGATCAGGGGGGCATTGTCCGCGTAGTCGATCAGGAAGGACTGCATTTCCGTTTCATTGACATAATAGCCGTCAAACTCCAGAAAATAGCCGATATCCGTGCCCTGATAGTCCTTCGGGGCTTCGGTGATATTCACCCTGTCGGCGTTGATCTGCTGGTATTCGGCAAGCAGGTACACGCCCCAGTACTGCCCGTTGATCTGCACCTCGACAAATTCCGCATCGGATGCATACAGCCCGTCGGGGGCAAGCAGTTCATGGGCGATCGTGAGTGCTGTTTTGTCGCGCAGCATCGAGCCGTCCTTGTAGCAGGCAAGGAGCACCCAGTTTTTCGCATCCGCACCGTCATTCATCCCCAGAAGATTCTGCGGCTCTGTGAATTTGAGGCGCAGGGGCTTTTTGTCATAGTTCGTCGTCCAGTTGCCGCGCACCTTGACCTGCGCTTCTGCGGCATCGAGCTGCACGGCATTGTCCGTGCCGGTCACTGTGACTGAACAGGTTTCATAATACGGCGCGGGCGGCATCTCATAATCCGGTGTCCATGAGGCAATGGATGCCGCAACAAAGGCATTGACGGGCTTTGTGACGAAATCCAGCGCATTCTCTGCCGTGTTCACTGTTTCGATGGAAAGCACGGGCATTGTGCCGCCGATGTCAAAATTGCTGTGATCCGGTAATTTCGGCTGTGTTTCGGTCACTTTTTCAGTGACGGGCTGGCTGTCGGGCATTGCCGGAGCTGCCTTTGCGCATCCGGATAATCCAAACACTCCTGCAAGCAGGAGTGCATAGAGCTTTTGTTTCATTTCTGTTCCTCCAGATAGGTCTGATAGAGGTCGGGACGCTTTTCCTGTGTGACGCGCAGACTCTCTGCCTGCCGCCAGCGGGAAATATTCAGATGATGACCGGACAGCAGGACCTCCGGCACACGCTCCCCCTCCCAGATCTCCGGACGGGAGTACTGGGGATATTCGAGCAGACCGTTGAAATGGCTCTCGTCCTCAAAGCAGAGCGCGGACGGCAGCACACCGCTGCACATTCTTGCGACGGCATCCGTGAGTACCAGAGCCGGCAGCTCACCGCCGGTGAGCACATAGTCACCGATGGAAACCTCCTCGTCCACGATCTTGTCCAGTACGCGCTGATCCACGCCCTCATAGTGACCGCACAGCAGGAACAGGCTGGACATCTTCGAGAAGTCCCTTGCTCTCCCCTGCGTGAGCGTCTTACCCTGCGGGGACATATAGATGGTGTGGGGACGTTCGCCGAGCTGTTCGCAGACTGCCTGCCAGCAGCGGTAGATCGGCTCTGCCTGCATGACCATGCCCATGCCGCCGCCGTAGGGGGTATCGTCCACGCGGCGGTGCTTGTCGAGGGTATAGTCACGGATATTGTGGCAGTGCACTTCAATTGCACCGGCTTTTCTGGCTCTGCCGATGATGCTTTCCGAAAGCACGGCTTCGCACATATCGGGGAACAGTGTCGCGATCTCAATCCGCATCGTCAAACAGTCCTTTCAGCGGGCGGATGGTCATGAAGCCATCCTCCAGATTGGTTTCCACAATGACATCGGGAATGGCAGGAACAAGAAGCTCCTTCTTCCCCTCGCCGGGGCTGATCATGTAGACATCATTCGCGCCGGTTTCGAGCACATCGACGATCCTGCCGTAGACCTCGCCCGTGTCCGCATCGCGCACCTCCAGATCAATGAGATCCTGAATGAAGTAGCAGCCCTCATCAAGCTCCACTTCCTCCCTGTCCATATAGAGCATCTGTCTGCGCATGGTTTCCGCCTGTTCGCGGGTAGTGCAGCCCTCCAGCTGGAGGATCGCCATATTTTTATGCACCCTTGCACGCAGGACGCGAACGGGCTTTCTGCCGTCCTTGTCGAGGTAGAGGGTATCAAAAGAGCACAAAAACGCCGCAGAATCGCACCAAGGGTAGACAGTTACTTCCCCACGCAGTCCATGGACGTTTGTGATCTGACCTATTTCAAGATATCGTTTCATGCCGGCACCGATCAGCCGATCTCCACTGCGATGGAGTCCATGCCGTTCTTTGCCGCACCGGAACGCATGATGGTACGGATCGCCTTTGCGATTCTGCCCTGCTTGCCGATGACTCTGCCCATACCCTCCTCTGCCACATGCAGATGGAATACGATCACGCCTTCCTCGTTCGGCTCATCCTGTGTGATCTCAATGGCTGTCGGATCATCCACAAGGCCTGCCACGATGGTGTACAGTAATTCTTTCATGTCAGTTCTCCTTATATCGCCGGTTTCCGGCGTAAATGAAAAGATGCCGCCGCCCATGCGGCAGCATATCGTATGCTTTGGATTTTGCGAACAGGCGAGCCGCAGAGAATAGAAGCCCGAAAGCTTCTACCTCCGTCCCGCACGTTCTATCGGATTACAGAACGCCCTCGTTCTTCAGGATGGTCTTAACAGTGTCAGTCGGCTGTGCGCCCTTAGCGATCCAGTCCTTAGCCTTGTCAGAATCCACCTTTACTACGCTCGGTTCCTTGGTCGGATCATAGTAGCCGATCTCCTCGATGAATCTGCCATCTCTGGGGTATCTGGAGTCAGCAACAACGATACGATAGAAAGGAGCCTTCTTTGCGCCCATTCTTCTCAGTCTGATTTTTACTGCCATTTTTGTTTCACCTCCACGGATAAAATATCTATATTCAAGCGGGGAACCGCGTTGAATCCATTACATTCCCATCGGCGGGAGATTGCCGCCGCCCTTGCCGCCGATCTTGTCAAAGTTCATACCGGCGAGGGTCTTTCTCATGCGGCGCGTCATCATCTTGGTTTT
>CALGTT010000078.1 GCA_937901485.1 uncultured Ruminococcus sp. | reverse complement strand
GCTTGCACAGGGAACGGCGGACGCATCCCTCAAGGGGGCGCATTTTTCCAACGACAGCAGCCGTTTTCAGGCATTCTACACGGACGCGCAGATGCAGGAGGTGTTCGGGGAGCAGTACGCGGAGGTTCACAAAAAAATTGCCGCGGCAGTTGACGCAGTAAGTGCGGAATTGCTGCTGTATGACGCACAGCCCATCGTTGCCGCGTTCCATGCCATGTCCAGCGGAAAGACGGAAAGCGCGGCGCATGTCTGGGGGGAGCATCTGCCGTATCTGGTGGCAGTGGACAGCTCCACGGACTGTGACGCACCGCTGTTTGAACAGACCGCAGCCTTTTCCGCGCAGGAGGTGCAGACGATGCTTTCGCAGGAACGGGAGGATCTGTGGCTTGGCAATGCGCCGGAAAACTGGCTTGTTATCGCGGAAACTTCGGATTCCGGCACGGTGCTGCGCCTCAATGCCGGCAATGCTTTCTTCACCGGACAGGAAATCCGGCGCATTTTCTCCCTGCGCTCGGCTGCCTTTACGGTGGACTATGCGGACGGCAAATTCACCTTCACGACCAAGGGCTACGGGCACAATGTCGGCATGAGCCAGTACGGGGCAAATGCCATGGCAAATGCCGGAAGCACCTACCGCGACATCCTCGCACACTACTATCCGCAGGCGGTTCTCGGCATGGAAACACAGCCGTAAATGCAGAAAAACCCTCTTTGCAGGTATGTGGGCATGTGATTTTCTGCGTTTCCTGAAAAAACAAGCGTTTTTCTGCAAAATATTATGAAAAAACTATTGATTTTTTCAAAAAAATACAGTATAATGATAAATGAAATGTTTCGTATTTTTTAACAGCCGAAACAATTTGTTCAAATTTTGAAAAAGGGGGAACTGCAATATGATGAAGAACATTGCAGTCATTGTTTCAGGAATTGACGAAGAATACCAGAGCACGATTCTCAACGGTATTCACGACTGCGCCAGAGAGCATGGCGCAAATGTGACGCATTTTGTAGCATTCGGCGGTGTACTGCACAACCCGCAGCATGACGTGGGTGAGTACAATATTTACAATCTCTGTAATTATGCAAAATTCGACGGCGTAGTGCTGCTGACCAACACCATCCCCGAAAGCAGCATCACGGATGCGATCGTACTCGCGCTCGGACAGTATGACATTCCCGTTGTCAGCGTGGACAACGACCTCTCGCCCCGCTTCTACCATGTGGGAATTGACAATTTCAATGCGATGAAGGAGATGGCAGAGCACATTGCAGGTCATCACAAATGTCGTAAAATCGGCTATATCTCCGGACCGAGCACCAATCCGGAAAGCAAGCTGCGTTTGCAGGCGTTCTGTCAGGTGATGGAACAGCACGGCATTCTGGTGACGGAGGA
>CALGTT010000077.1 GCA_937901485.1 uncultured Ruminococcus sp. | reverse complement strand
ATACCCGCTGCATTGGCAAGTCCAAGACCGGCAGAGCCGGTCATGGCAGTACGCAGCTGTGCATCCGGAAATTTAGCAAGAATGCTTTCCAGCTGTCCGGCAACTGTTTCCTTTACCTTAGAAAAATGCCGCTGGTATGCGGAATGTAAAATTGTTCCTTTCTCATCACAGACCACAGTCTTGACCGTGGTTGAGCCTACATCAATACCCAGTGCATAGGTTTCCATGATTCGTAAATTCCTCCCTTGTCCGTCCAACGGACATTATACAAGGCTGTCCTCGTGAATGACTTTGCCTTCATCTATGAAAATGCGCGGTACGCGCTTGGAAATGCCGCAGACGACCTCATAGCCGATCGTGCCGTACATACGCGCCACATCGTCCGCCGTAATGCAGTCTCCGCCGTCCGTTCCGATGAGTGTGACCATTGTTCCTACCTGTACCTCCGGTACATTGCCAATGTCTATCATCATCTGGTCCATGCAAATGCGCCCGACGATCGGACAGCGCACACCGCAGACGAGCACTTCTCCCTTGCCGGAGAGCAGTCTGCTGTAGCCGTCAGCATAGCCGATGGTGACAGTGGCGATTTTTTGCGGCTTTTCGGCAACATAGGTTCTTCCGTAGCTGATGCATGTACCTGCCTCCACCGTCTTGATGTGGCTGATGCGTGTGCGCAGAGAAAGCACGGGCTGCAAATCCAGCGGCATCTGCAATGCTGCGTTCGGCTTGAGTCCGTACATGATAATGCCAGCCCTTGCCAGTGTGCTTGCCGGCTGATTGCGGTAACAGATCGCCGCACTGTTCATGCAGTGTACATGGCGCAGAGCCGTACCGCGCGCCCGTAATGCTGTATCCACCGCAAACAGCGCGCGTTCCTGCATGGCTGTGTAGGCGGTATTGTCCTCGTCCTCCTCATCGGCTGCCGCAAAATGGGTGAAAATTCCCTCCACCTGCAAGCCGCCGCGCGAGAGAATGTTCTCCATCTGTGCAAGACATGCCTGCGTATCCATCGCCGGAATGCCGATTCTGCCCATGCCCGTGTCAAGCTTCACATGGCAGCGCACCGGTCTGCCGGGAGAGGCAAAATCCGAGAGCATCCGCGCATATTCGCCGGAAACCACCGCTTGCAGAATGTTTTGTTCAGCAAGCATCGGGGCGCATTCGGGGGAAGTATAGCCGAGAATGAGAATTTCCGCTTCCGGACACCATTT
>CALGTT010000076.1 GCA_937901485.1 uncultured Ruminococcus sp. | reverse complement strand
TAGATAATCCACGATCGCGTCCTTGGCATCGGGATAATTCTGACAGAGTGCGTCAATGCATCTTGTCTTGGCAAGGCGGATGGCGGACTGCTCCTCATTCACGCGCTCCGGCGCGGTTTTGCGCAGCGTATTTTCCAGCACAACAGCAAGGCTGGGATTTTCCGACGCGCGGACAAGGGCGGTCTGGTAGCTTTCCGGATACTTCTTGGCAAATTCCGCAAGGACTGCGCCGTCGGCAAGGGACGCATTCTTGGGATTCGTCCACATTGCCACCTTATAGATCAGCTCCGGATCATCGCCGCAGGGGTTGGCGGCGATGGACAGCAGGACACGCACTGCCGCATTCTCTGTCGGGATGCGGACTGCACGCTCTGCCATTTCATTCTTATAGTTTGCAAGCTTTGCATGGTACGCCTTGGCGATCACCTCAGAAAAATAAGAACCGGCGGCAGAAGCCAGCATCAGATTGTTCGCGCTTGGTGCATCGACACTGAACGAGTTGAAG
Source organism: uncultured Ruminococcus sp. (assembly GCA_937901485.1). Taxonomy (GTDB): domain Bacteria; phylum Bacillota; class Clostridia; order Oscillospirales; family Ruminococcaceae; genus UBA3855. Next base: position 12,062 of record CALGTT010000076.1, on the reverse strand, counting down.
CCGCGCCAGCATTCCTCCACGAAAGCGACCGCTTTCTGTGCCGCCGCGCCGGGCTTGGACTTGAACAGCAGCTTTCTCTCCGGCAGCGGTTCGAGCGTCAGAATGTAGGTACAGAGCAGGAGCTTTGCCGCCGGAAGTGCGGAAATGCAGTGATCCATTGCCTCTGACAGGAGGTTCAGATCCGTGTATTCCCGATACGCCCAATAGCTGTGAAGAAACGCCTGCATCTGATAGGCAGCAAGTACGGCTTTCGTGTGCGCACCGTAGCGGCGTTTCAGTGCACGTTCGTGCTGGGCATCGTGATTTGTACCGTTCGGAAAGTACAGCAGCGGTGCGCAGGTATTGCCTGCAAGGGCATGGCAGAGGAGCGTGTAGCGGTCGAGCAGCTCGTCATTCTGTGCGCGGTTGATCTCGCGTTCTCCGAATTTCGCAAGCTTCTCACTCCAGCCGTAGTTACGGAAATTTGCCATATCGCGCACTGTGATCCGATCAAGCAGTGCGTTGTTCATGGGCTTTGACAGGTCGAGGTATTCCCTTGCGATCTCAATAGTCGTCTCCGGAAAGTCAATGTCGGCAAGTGCCTGAAAAATACCGGATAATTCGTGTTTTTCGTTACCGTTTGCGTAAAGCATTATGTTGTTCCTCCCATCTTTCTGATCGCCGACAGAGCTTCGAGTTTTTCCCTGCCGGTCTGAATATATTGTATGCATCCGACCGCGCGGCGCATGGCTTCCCTGCGGTCAAATTTCATGGAATGGCGGCTTTGCTCCGCACTTTCTGCAAATGCCGTGAGACGCTGTGCAAGTCCATGCAGACCGTGCGCCTGTGCACGCTCCGAGATGTGCCTGCCGTGCTCCGTGCCGTAAGCCGAACGCATTCCCGACTGCATGACCTCACACAGCCAGCTCTGCGCATCTGCAAGCACGCGCAGGAGAACTTCGGCGTATTTCGCCTTTTCTGCCGTGAACTGCGCAGGGACCTCAAACGTCCCGCTTTCCTCCGGCACGCGGATGAAGTCATAGAATTCGATCGGGAACAGGCAGAGTGCGCCGTCCTCGAAATATGCCGAACACAGCAGAACATAGGGCTTTTCCGGATGCTCGGTCATGCCCTTTCCGATGCGTTCGAGCAGTTCGATGAATTCCTTGGTTTCCGCCCTGTACTTCGCCTTTACCGTGATGAACGCGCCGGCATGGTCGGCAAGCGTCATGCAAAACTGCTGTGTGTGCTTGTCAAAGCCGCTTTCCACACATGCCTGCGGATGGACGAAGCACAGCCTTTGCAGCTCATGTTCCGGCTGTTTTCCGGCAATATCCACCGCAAGCTGGCGGAAATCATGATAGATCATCCCGCGGATCTCCTCGCAGTCAAGATTTGCCGGTGTTGTGCCGGCAACAAAGGTTTCCTGCGACGAGGAAAGCTTGCCGTCGGAGACTTTCGCATTTTGCAGGATCATTTTCGTTTTCATTGCCGCACGAAGCGGCATGTTCAGATTCCACGGCACGGCATTGGTGCGCCGTGCACGTTTCTGCACACTGTCATAGAACACGGGGCGCAGATCGGAGAAGCTGAGAAATCTGTCCTGCGCGTTTTTGTCCAGATTCAGGAAATAATAGACCTCTCCCTCATAGTCGCCGCCGCGCATCGTGCGCATACCGACGGGGAGGAGCGTGAGATCGCCGCTGTACTGCGTGTAGTTTTTCCGGAATGCGCCGAGGTCGGATTCCGTCAGGCTGTCCGTCTGCATCCGCGCAAGAAAGGAGGCGCATTCCGCGTAGCGGTACAGAAATACCTCGGAGGAAAACGCCGCGCGTCTGTCACGGCAGTCCGCAAGGCGGCTGCCAAGCTCCCGCAGAAGCCGTTCTCCGTCCGCCATCTTCGCGCTGTGGCACTGCACCGCCGCCACCTCCAGATGCTCCGGCAGATTGTCGGGCATCCGCACAAGTCCGTATTCGAGCACCTCGCAGAGCACCTGCTGTGCCTGTTCGGAAATCTCGCGCACGTTCGCCGTTTCCGCATTGCTGAGCGTCCTTGCCTGTTCCAGAAACTCTGTCGGATCAAGGATGCCGCGTGAAGCCTGCCATGCCAGCACCGCCGCCGCTTTGTGGGAGCAAAGCTCCTTGCGGTGGCAGGCGCAGGCAGAAAACTCCAGCGGATACAGCAGTCTGACTGCCGTGCCATCGGGAAGCTGCGCGGAAAGGATGCTGCTCTCGGTGAGCACGATGCGCCCGTTCTGCACATCCTCCGCCGTTTTCGCAAGCTCCCGTCCGAGTGCGCGTCTGAGCGCGTTCGGGGTGATGCTTTGCAGTGCCTGCGTCAGCTCCGCGCCGATCTGCTCCGGCTCTCTGGGCTGTTCCTCGTCCTCCACTTCGTCCCCCTCCTGTGAAAGGTTCTCTTTCAGCCAGAGGATCGCGCCGAGGATGTGACGGCAGACGCTTCGCGACGGGCAGGAGCACTTGCTCTCCCACAGGGGCGCGGTGATGGTGCAGACCTCGCCGCAGAGCGTGACTTTTGCCGTATTTCCGTCATATTCCGCATCCACCTGCGCACCGTCAATGTCCTTGCACGCGCGTTTGTAAAGTCCCTTGTTGGACATGCCGGTGAGATAGGCTTCATCGGCTGCTGCAAGGGCAGCAATGAGTTCTTCCATTGTTCCACTCCCTTCCGATCATACGCCGCCGTTCGGCTGCGCCCCAAGTCCCGCTTTTCCAATCCTTTTTACGAGAACATCCTCCCGATGTAGTCCCCCAGCTGTTCCGGAGTGAGTGCGCCGACAAATGCGCCCATATCCGCGAGCTTCTGACCGAGAACGCGGTCAAATGCGGGGTTGGCTTCCTCGTCAAGTGCCGTGAGGAAGTTGAGCTTTGCGCCGCTTTCGAGGATGTTCCGGCTTGTGCCCAGCAGATATTTCTCCGGTGCGCCCTCGTAGAGATCCGTCACGACCAGTACGCAGGTGCGCTGGGGTGTTTCGATCAGCCCCTCACAATAGCGCAGAGCCTTGCCGATGTCCGTGCCGCCGCCGAGCTGTACGCTCATGAGCACCTGCGCCGGATCTTCGGCTTCACCGGAAAGATCGACCACGCTTGTGTCAAAAATCACGAGCCGGATGTCCGCAAACGGCAGGCGCGAGAGGATCTGCGCCATGACCGCGCTGTAGATGACCGAGCCCATCATTGAGCCGCTTTCGTCGATCGCGATGATGACGCGCCATGTGCTGTACTTCTTCACGCGGTCGCTGAAATACACATCCTGCAAAACGAGCTGTCCGCGTTCAGTGTCGTAATGCTTCAGATTGCGCCGGATGGTCTTTTTAATATCGAGATTCCGCGCCGAATGCACCGGACTTGTGGAATTGCGGTCGAGCCTGCCGAGGATGGAACGGCGGATGCTGTTTTCGAGCTTTTCGCGCAGCTGTTCTGCGACCTTTTCCGCGATCTTCTTCGCTGCTTCGAGCACATCCCCCTTCATCAGGTGCTTGAGCTGGAGGATGGATTTGAGCAGATCCATGTCCGGTTCGAGCTTTTCGAGCACCTTTTTGTCCGTGATCAGCTCCGTCATGCGGAATTCTTCGAGCGCGTGTTTTTCCAGCACATCCGTCGTTTCCTTCGGGAAGAGCTTGCGCACCTTCGTGATCCATTCCGCCGCGCTGAGCACCGAGCCGCCGCTGCCGCCCCTGCGGTCGGAGGTGCGGACATCCTCGCCCTGTGCGTGGGAATAGAGGTAGTCGAGCAGCTCCTCCATATTCTCAAAACGCTGGATATCCCGTGCACTGCCGCCGAACTGCAATTGCTGATCGGACAGACCGCCGAGCACCAGCCGCCAGCGGTTCATTGCCTGCTGATCCTGTGTGCCGTTCATAGACCTCCCCCCTCTCCGAGTGTGCCGCAGATCTCGCGGTCAAGCTCCGCACCGAACAGGTACAGATCCTCATTGACCGCACGTTTGTGCAGAATATCCTCCGCTTCGCCCGAATGCAGTGCCGCCGCTGCCGCCGCAGTACTGCGGATCTCGGACGGCGTGAAATAGCTGAATGCCAGACGCAGGGATGGCAGGATCTCCAGAAAGTCCTGAAATTCCATGCCCGCCATGAGTGCATCCGCCATTTGCAGGAAGCTTTCATCCGTCAGGGCAATGTCCCTTGCCGTTTCAAACAGACCTTTCAGATACAGTGCGCCCTGCTTCTGCATGGCAAGACTGCCGCGCAGATAGCCGCGCATGGCGGATTCTGCCTGTACCCTGCGGCTGCCGTCCATCGCATACAAAAGTCCCGATGCTGCGCCGTAAACAGACGGCTCCTTCTCCTCGCGCTCCGTGAGCGTCTGCAATGCAAGCGCGAATTCCTCCCGACGCTCCGGCAGGATGCGCCCCGTCACGCCATGCAGGATGCGGCAGATCTCAATGCACTCCTGCGCACGCTCCGCCGGCACATCCCCCATTGACGGCAGAAGCGTCACGAGCTTGCCGAAGCACTGGGAGATGAACTGCATCACCGCACTGTCGGAAAAGCCATAGAGCATCCGCAGAGAATGGAGCATGTCGAAATAATACAGCCCCTTGCCGATGGAAAAGAAATCGCCGTCCCCGACCATGATCTCCTCCATCAGTGCCGTGTCCTGCGGCGGCAGTGCAATGCCCATGAGAAAGCAGTCCACTGCGATTTTTGCCGCAGTTTCGCATCTTCTTTCCCTTCGCAGAGCCTTGCCCGCAAGCGTCCGGCACGCCTCCTCCAGCGTGAAGCCGTCGGTCGTATGGTCAATGAGCACCGCGTCCACATGGGGCGTACGGCGGTATTTCCAGACCTCGCGCACACGGCTTCTGTCCGTGCCCCTGTGCAGGTCGGGACCTTTCAGCCGCTGTGCAAATTCCGTGCCGAGGAATTCCATCCGGTGGAAGAAACGGCTTTCCTCCATGCCCCTGCCATTCTGGAAAAGTGCGATTTCCGCCTCCTGCGGCACGGCACTGCGGGCTTTGAGCCGGAAGGCTTCGCACTGCGCCTCAAAATCCGCGATCAGCGGCGGCACATGCGTACGGTCGCCGATCCTGCCGACCGCGTCACCGGTTGCAAGCTGTCCGAGAATTTCCAGCGGCAATGCGCTTGCCGTGGTCTTTTCCCCCTTGATCATGCAGGAAGTCACGCCGTCATACAGCTCGTACATGCCGCAGTCCTGCGCACCGCGCAGTGCCGCGAGTCCCTCCATGAGGGAGTACGCCGCCGTCACATCGGCAATGGACAGAGGAACGTCCTTTTTCGCCGCTTCCTTCGCCGTTTTCGCCAGCAGATCGAGCGTGTGCGTGCGGTAGATCCCCTCCGGCTCTGTGCCGGACAGCAGGTCTTTGCAGATGTCATCATAGAACTTCGGATGCTGCATACCGGAGGCATAGCCGCGCAGAGCATCGGCGGCATCATAGGAATACGCCATCGGGTAGCAGTTCTGCACATCGGGCGAAAAGCTGTGGAGCTTCGGGGCTTTTACCTCTTTCTGCAAAAGCTCATGCAGCCCGATGCTGTGAAAGCCGCCCGTCACGACCAGCACCTTTTTGTGCACCTGCATTGCTGCCTGAATACGGCTTGCCATGCACTGCTCGCGCACGAGTGTGGCATCCGCTTCCAGCTCCTCCTGCGGTGTTTCGCGGCGCGTGAGGATGCAGTAGGTGTGCATCTGCCGGATGAATTCCTCCGGCGTTTTGCGGATGCCGCCGATCTCGAAATACTTCTCCCAGAACTCCTCAAAGCTGCGCAGTCCTGTTTTTTCGCAGAGCTTCGCGTAAAATCTGCTTTTCACCAGATGGGAATCATCCGCATAGCTGTGCTTTTCCTGCTCGGTGCGCAGTCCACTGTTACCCTGTGTATGTATGAGGATCTCACTATAGGGCAGGTCGATGAACTGCGCAGGAATTCCGCGCTTTTTCGCTTCTGCCATGGCATTGTATTCGGGGGACGCGTACAGGAACGGATAGTAGCAGTGGTAGTCCTCCCCCTCCTCGCTGACGAGCTTTCGGGTGTCCTTGTAGAAATAATAGATCGCCGCAGGCAGTGCGGTTTCCTCGCTTGTGAGGACGGGGATGAGGTCATTGGCATTTTCCGGCCCTTCGATGAGGATGCAGTCCGGTGCATAGGCTTCGATCGTCCGCACGAGCTGGTAGCTGCAAACGGGGCTGTGATGGCGCACGGGGAACAGCAGAACGGGCTGCTGCATGTCGCAGGGGATCATTTCAGAAATTTTCCCGTTTCGTAATAATCCTTCCATATTCCGCCCTCTTTCGCGCTTTTTTCCTTGACCGCCGTATGGAAATAGCCCTTGAGCTTTTCCAGATCATCGCGGTTTTCCTTGCAGACCGCACCGAGCAGATTTTCCGTCAGCAGCCGCAGGTCGATCCTGCCGTCATCGTAGTACCACGCATGGCTGAGCGTCTGGAAATAGACGGAAACGGCTTCGGCGGTGCTCATGACTGCCGCCGGACGATCGACCAATGTCCCCTCCGCGGTCACGCCCTCACGCAGCTCGTGATATGTCACGGCAAGCAGTTCGACAACATCCGTATCCACGGCGCAGTCGATGTGCCCGGCTTTTGCAAGATCCTGCGCCTCGCGAACGATGATCTCCTTTTCCAGTGCCACATCACGGATGGGGGCGACGGTTTCGAAATTGAAACGTCTTTTCAGCGCGCCGGACATCTCATTAACACCCTTGTCGCGTGTGTTCGCCGTGCCGATGATGTTAAAGCCCGGCTTTGCGAACACAAAACCGTCATCGCCAAGCTCAGGAATATTGAGAATTTTGTCGCTCATGACAGAGATCAGGCTGTCCTGAATTTCCGCAGGGGTACGGGTGATCTCCTCGAATCGGGCAAAAATGCCCTTTTCCATGCCCACCAGCAGCGGCGCAGGCACGAGTGCCTCACGGGACGGACCTTTGGAGAGCAAAAGCGCGTAGTTCCAGCTGTATTTGATCATGTCCTCGGTCGTGCCGGCAGTGCCCTGCACGGTGTTCGTGCTCGTGCCGCAGATGGCAGCGGAGAGCAGCTCTGAAAGCATGGTCTTTGCCGTGCCCGGTTCGCCCACGAGCATCAGTCCGCGGCTGCCGGCAAGGGTGATGATGCAGCGTTCCACAAGCGCGTCATTGCCGTAGAATTTGCGCAGAATGGTGACACTGCCGTTTGGAGTGCCGACCGTGCCGCCGAGGATGAACGTGCGGACGGCTTTCGGGGAAAGCTTCCAGTTTTCGGGCTTTTTTCCGGTATCGGATGCCGCCAGAGCCGCCAGCTCCTCGGCATACCGGACTTCCACCGGAGGCTTGATGAAATTCTGTTCCATGTTGGGGATTCCTCCTTTTTATCCATACGGCATTGCGCCGTGTTGCTGTCAGACCGCAATTTTCGCGTGTTACCTCTTTATTATAGCACATTGTCCGCGCATTTGCAACTGTAAACATGATAGCATACCAGATATTCAGAAATGGACAAACTGCAAAAATACCGCAAACCTCTTGCAAAATCTTCTGATCTGTGCTATACTGTTATAGGATACAACTTATTTTCGGAGGTACAACAATGGAATACTGGGATATTTACGATATCAACAAGCAGCTGACCGGACGCACGATGGAGCGCAACGACTTCACGATGGCGGACGGAGATTATCACCTGACGGTGCTGGGCGTGGTATGCCGTCCGGACGGAAAATTCCTGATCACACAGAGGGCAATGGACAAGCACTGGGCACCGGGCTGGTGGGAGGTATCCGGCGGCGGTGTAACAGCCGGCGAATCCTCCTATGATGCGGTGTGCCGTGAGGTGCTGGAGGAAACCGGACTGGACGTACGCAATGCCGAGGGCGGCTACCAGTTCAGCTACCGGAGAGAAAGCAAGGGCGACAATTATTTTGTGGATATTTACCGCTTTATGATGGATTTCACGGAGGAGGATGTCACCCCCCAGCTGCGCGAAACCACGGGTTTTATGCTGGCGGACAAGGCACAGATCGAGGAGCTTGCAAAGCAGGGGATTTTCCTGCATTATGACAGTATTAAGGATGTATTTGAGCTGTAAAAGAAAGGCTGATGCGTTTTGCATCAGCCATTTTTCATCCATCGCCGCAAAGCGATACCATCATTATCCGTTATTGCCTTCACTTCTGGTACATCATTTCTTCCACGCTCTTCCCCTTCATCGTCATCCGGTAGGCGATGATGACCGCCGCATAGGGGATCACGGAGAGGATCGCCAGAATTACCAGCCCCCAGACGGGCAGTGAAGCCGCCGTCACATCATCACAAACGAGGTTGCAGACCTGCAAAAACGGTGCACAGAGCAGCTTATAGAACCGATAGAAACCGCCGTCCAGCACGCCGCATTTCGCCAGCGTGAGCAGGATCCAGAGGATCTGGAACGGCAGAATGGACACAAGTCCCAGAACTACGGGCTTTTTCGGATGCACGGCATCCGGCTTCTGCTTGAGGAGCTTGCGGTCTGCCTTGCCGATGCTGTGCCCTGCCTGTGCCATGAGTCCGGCGAGGATGGCAAGGGTGCAGACAGCGGTCACGAGCCGGAATATCCACGAACCGGAAAAGGCAAGCGTGACATTGATGAAGAGCGTGAGGATCTCGGCAAGAAGCAGAAATCCCAGAATTTTCAAAACATCTTTCATTTTTTCCTCCGAAAATCGTGCATATTCTCCGCGAATGCGGACACTCTAACTGCAAAAAGGGGGCGTTTTGAATGCAGAATGAACAGCCGACAAAGATCTACCAGCCCAAGCCCAGCGATACCGCAAGGATCGCGGAGCTTTCGCAGAGCAACGCGCCGGTCAAGGTGTACACACCGCCGCCGCATCGTGTGCAGTAGGAACGGGGGCGTTTGCCCCTGCTATTCCGCGCCGCGGATCCTGCGGAACAGACAGCAGAGCAGATAGAATACCACATTCACCACAACAACTGTCGCACCGGGCGTAAAGTCCAGAGCGATGGCAGTGAAGAATCCCACGATGAAACAGCCGACGGAGATCCCGACCGCACTGATGACCACGCCGCGGAAGCTCCGGCAGAGCTGCATTGCCGAAAGTGTGGGCACAACGATCAGGCTGGAGATCAGGAGCGTGCCCATGAGCATCATGCCCATGACAACGGTAATGGCAATGAGCGCGGCAATGACCATGTTGTATGCCGTCACGGGAATGCCGGTCGCCTTGGAAAAGTTGCGGTCAAAGGTCACGGCGAAAATGCGGTGGTACAGGAGCAGAAACGCCGCAATGACGAGCACTGCCGTCACCACGCACAGGATCACATCCGAGGTGTTCAGCGCAAGGATGCTGCCGAACATGTAGTGGCTCACATCATTGGTCAGTCCTGCCTTGGAGGATACGAGAATACCGATGGACATGGCAGTCGTCGAAAAGAGGGCAATGGCATAATCGCCCTTGATGCGCCCCGATTCGCTCAGCCAGAACAGCAGGAACGCCGCAAGAAGCACAACAGGAATGGCTACATACAGCGGTGCAAGGTTCATCACAGATGCCACGCAGAGCGTGCCGTAGCCGACGTGGGACAGTCCGTCACCGATCATCGAATAGCGGCGCAGAACGAGTGTCACGCCGAGCAGTGCCGCGCAGACAGCAACGGCAATACCGCCGATGAGGGCGGGCAGAACCACAAAATTCCACAGCTCCGGTGTCAGAAGTGTCAGAAGATTATCCATTGCGCTTCACCTCCTTCAGGTGCTTGTGGGGCTGCAAGTCCCTTGCAATGCGCTTTGCCGTTTCGGATTCACGAAACGCCGCAATATCCGCAAAATACTGGTCTTTTTCATCGAGATACAACACATGCTTTGCATCCTTCAGTCCGCGTTCGAGATCATGGGACACCATGATGACCGCGATGCCGTCCTGCTGGTTCAGCTCGCGGATGAGGTCATAAAAGCCCACGGAAACCTCCGGATCCAGCCCCGTCACCGGCTCATCGAGCAGCAGAAGCTTCTGCGTTGCGCACAGTGCTCTTGCCAGAAGCACGCGCTGCTGCTGACCGCCGGAGAGTGTGCGGTAGCTGCGGTTTCGCAGGTCGCAGATGTCCAGACGGTGCATGTTCATCTCCGCTTCCTCCTTGTCCGCCTTGGTGTAGAACGGCAGGAGCTTGTGATGGGCAAGGCAGCCGGAGCGCACGACTTCCTCCACAGTTGCCGGAAAATCGCGCTGGATGATGCTCTGCTGCGGCAGGTAGCCGATCTCACTGCGGCGGAAATCCTCCGCCTCGGTGATGCTCCCCGATGTCAGCGGACAGAGCCGGAGCAGACAGCGGATGAGGGTGCTCTTGCCAGAGCCGTTCTTTCCGATGACGGAAAGATAATCCCCATGCTCCACCTGAAAGCTCAGATGATCAAGGACAGTATTTGAACCGAACTGCACGGTTACATTTTCACATTTCAGCAGCGGCTTCATGTCAGAGCCTCCTTTATTGCTTCGTAGTTTTCCCACATCAGGTCAGTCAGTGCCGTACCGTTCGCCATGTCCTCCTTGGACACATTATGGCACGGATGGAGCATTCTTGCCTGTGCGCCCGTCACGGCACAGATGCGGTCAGCGATCTTCTGTGACGAGAATTCCAGATAGAACACCGTATCAAGTCCGTGGTGCTCCGCTTCTGCAAACAGCTCTGAAAGTGCACCGACTGTGGGTTCAGTCTCGCTGCTGCATCCGGTAAAGGCGGCAGCATAATGAAAGCCGTACTCCGCCGCAAGATAGCGGAACGGGAACTTGTCCCCGATCATCAGCACGGGATCTTCACAGGCGGCAGAAAGCTCCCTGTATGCCTCGTCAAGTGCGGAAAGCTCCGCAATATAGGCATCTGCGCGAGCCTGAAAATCTGCTGCATGTGCCGCATCCTCCGCGCACAGGGCATCACAGACCGCCTGCACCATCGCGATGGCGTTCACGGGAGAATTCCAGATATGCTCATCGAAATGCCCGTGTGCGTCGTGTGCATCCTCCCCATGATCATCGTGCTCCTCGTCCGCTTCCTCCGCTTCATGCACCTCGTGATCGTCATGTTCCTCGGCTTCATCATGCGCATCATGGGGTTCGTCCGCATGTTCGCCGTGGTGATGGTGGTGCTCCTCCGCAAGGGGGACTTCAATATGCTCCATGAGCGTGACCACCTGCATTTGTGAAGTGTCAAGAGCATCGAGAAGGGTTTCCGTCCAGACCTCGGATTCCCCGCCGATGCGCAGAAAGATGTCACACTTTGAGATCTCTGCCACATCCATCGGTGTCGGTTCGTAGTTGTGCATTTCCTGACCGGCGGAGAGAAGGAGCGTGACATCCGCGTATTCTCCGGCGATCGCACGCGCAAAATCGTACTGCGGAAAGACCGTTGCCACGATCTGCAGCCGTTCCTCTGCCTGCGCTTCCTGCATCCGGCAGCCGGTGCAGAGCAGGAACATTCCGGCGGTCAGCAGAGCTGCAAGCCGCCTCATGTCCGTACCTCCCGGCAGGCTTCGCAAATGCCGTAGAGCACGGTTTTGGAATGGTCAACAGCAAAGCCGTGATGCTCCAGAATGTGGCTGTCAAGTCCTGACAGGTGCTCACAGGTCACATGGTAGAGCCGGTCACACTGCATACATTTCAGATGAAAATGCCGCGCACATTCTTCCGAATGGGGCAGATATTCATAGCAAGCCCCCGTGCGGCTGTCAATGGTATATTTGCGCAGTACGCCCTCCGACACGAGATGGTCGAGAAAGCGGTAGATCGTCGCTGTTCCCACGGGCGTGCCGGAATCGGACAGATGGCGGGAAATGTCCTGTGCAGTCACATGCTGCGCCGGATGTGCCGTGAGGTACTGCATGACCTGCTCCTTCTGTTTGGTCTTATATCCTGAACCTTGTTTCATGGGAATCCTCCAATCACAAAATGAAAATCGTTCTCATTTTTATATTGTAGCACAGATGGGGAGAAATGTCAAGGCAGGAAGTAGATTTTCTGTCGGATAACAAAAAAGAGCTGCATTTTTGCAGCTCCCAGTCTGTCGAAAAACCTAAAAATGGGGTGTGGGGCGGCAGCCCCACAAAAGGGG
>CALGTT010000075.1 GCA_937901485.1 uncultured Ruminococcus sp. | reverse complement strand
AGCCCTGCGCCGTGCCGCTCTTGAATGCCGTGTCCGTCGTCCTGTCATTGCGCACACCGCAGACGATCTCACAGCCGTCACAGTACTGCGCTACCATTTCGTCGATTGCGTTGATGTCATCCTGTAAGTCCGCGTCAAGCGAGATCACCGCGTCACATTCCTCGCGGATCTGCATGAGTCCCGCAAGCAGTGCACGCTGGTGTCCGCAGTTGCGCGTGAGCTTGATGCCGCGGAAGATCGGATCTTCTGCGTGCAGTGCCTCGATCACGCGCCATGTGCCGTCCTTTGAGCCGTCATCAATGAACACGATCCGGCTCTCCGGCGAAATGCTGCCCTGCCCGATCAGGGCTTGCAGCTTCTCGCGGAGCTTTTCCGATGTGACCGGCAGTGCCTCCTCCTCATGGTAGCAGGGCACTGCCAGATACAGAACGGGCTGTGTGCGGTCAGTCAGCATCATTCCCATGACGGATCGCCGTCCGCGCCGAGTGCCGCCGCATAAACCAGAATGCGTGCCGCATCCACGGAATCCACGGTGTTGTCCTCGTTGACATCCGCCGCCGTCAGTGCCTTGCCGCTGATCGTGCCCGCACCGCCTGCGCCGATGCTCGCTGAGTGGATCAGCGCGTTTGCCGCATCCGTCGCGTCAATGGCGTTGTCGGCGTTCACATCCCCGCGCGGGATCAGTCCGAGCTTTGCAATGAGCTTGTCAGCCACCAGACGCTGACCTGCCGATGTTGCGTTCATGTCCAGATCGGAGAGGTTTACATATTGATAAGCATAGCCCTTGAAATCCGCGAAAACATCCAGTACCTCGTAGCCGTTTGCCGCTGCTGTTTCTGTGATGGACTGGTTGACCGAGGTGTTCAGTGCCTTGGATACCACATCACAGATGGAGGTGTACGCCGTCTGCCGCTTGTCGCTCAGATCTGCAAGGTTTTCGATCGTGTCGATCGGGTTGTACACATTCTGGATCACCACGCGTGCATCCTTGTAGCTGCGCAGCTTTTCGCCGATCGCGGTCATGTTCGCCGCCGCTGTTTCCTTGTTGGTTTCTGCCGCATTGACCAGCTCCGCGTTGTAGATCATCAGATCCATTTCGTTGAGGTTGTAGTCGGCAAGGTTTGCAAAGAATACATCCGAGAACTTCTTGAAGCCCCATTTGTCCATGTATTCGTGCGCCTTTGCCATGAACGGATCCATGATGTCATGAATGCCCACGTTCACCACGATCACATCCGCATCCGCAAGGGCGGATTTTGTCTGCGCACTGTCCATGAGATCGAGCACATCCTGTGTGGTTCTGCCCTGTGCGGAGAAATTCTGCACGTTCACAAGTGCACAGTCCTCCACCAGCTCCACATAGGATTTTTCTGCCGTTGTCAGGGATGTTCCGGCAGAAAGGCTGTCACCGAGGATGACGATGTTCTGCACGTCCTGTGCGGCAGATGTCTGCATACTGCCTGCGGACAGCATCATGACTGCCGCCATCATTGCCGCGGTGTATTTCTGCATTTTGGTTTTCATTTCAGTTACCTCCTGTTATTTTACGCCGCCTTACTGCTGCGTATTATAATTGTATAACAAATCATCCCCCATGTCAAGTACGGGGGATGCTTTTTTGTCTGGAAATATTCGCATTTCACGGAAATTTCAGTATTTTGTCACAATAACAACCCTCTCAGAAGCAATAACGCTCTGCGCAGCAAGCGTCATGCGGCTGAAAAAGTGATATCGCGAAACAGGGACTTATTCTGATAGAATGCTTTGCAAACGCGTCTGCCAGCGCGGGCTCCGCGCTAGAATTTTTTATGTTTGAGCATCACTACCGCCACGATCACTGTCACCACGATCGACAGCACCGTCGGAAACCATGTGTAGGGCAGCGGAAGATCCAGCGTGTTCATACCATAAAAACTAAAGATCATCGTCGGGATCGCCATGATGATCGTCACAACCGTCAGCCGCCACATCACAAAGCTCATGTTGTTCGAGATCACCGACGCGAACGCCTCCACCATGCTCGACAAAATGCCCGAATAAATATTGCTCATCTCGATCGCCTGCCGCACCTCGATCAGTACGTCCTCCAGCAAGTCCTGATCCTCGTCATAAAGCTTGATCGTTCTGCCGCGCAGCAGCTTTTCGATCGTCACTTCATTCGCTTTCAGAGAAGTCGAAAAGTACACGAGCGACTTTTCCAGCTCCAGCATCTGGATCAGCTCCTTGTTCTTCATCGCGCCGCTTAATTTCTGCTCCATCACATACGAGGTCTTGTCGATCTGCTTGAGGTACATCAGATAGATCGCCGTGATGCGCAGCAGAAGCTGCATCACAAAACGCGTTTTCATTCGCGTCTGTACCCCGCGCACTACACCGTTTGCCATGTCGTGCAGGACACGGTTTTCCTTCAGTGTAATGGTGAATACATGCTCCTCTGTGATGATGATGCCCAGAGGGATCGTGAAGAACAGGATCGTTTCCTCCGTCTGGATCTCCGACATCGCCGTGTCTACAATAATAAGCGTCTGGTCGTCCTCACGCTCAATACGGGACGATTCCTCCTCGTCAAGGGAGGAACGGATGAAACCGCTGTCAAGTCCGTATACTTCGATCAGCTGCTGGATCTCCTGCGCTGTCGGATCTACCACCGAGATCCAGCAGCCCGGAACAGGTGCAGTGACCTCACGCACGCAGTTATCCTGCGTCTGAAAAAAATGTATCATGATCATGCCGCCTTTCTCATTGACGGCATACGGATGCCGTCAGGTATTTGCTCGCTCGCCCGTACGGGTCCGTACTCATGATGCCACCTCCAATACAATGATCCGGTATGTTTTTTACATACCTCAGCTTGTAGAAAAAGTCTTTTTCTGGGGTTAGCACCCCAAAGCCTGCCCCCA
>CALGTT010000074.1 GCA_937901485.1 uncultured Ruminococcus sp. | reverse complement strand
GACTGCTGAGGCAGAATATATCTGCGCGACCATCGTCAGTCTGCTTTCCGAGGACAGCTCCCTGCACTGCCGCGATATTGCCATAGCGGTGAAATCCTTCAGTGCCTATGGTTCCGTGCTTGAACATGCCATGCAGCGTTATGAGCTGCCCTATCACATTTCCGCTGCCGATCCCGTGCAGTACACAGAGCTGATGCGCTATTTCCTGTCGCTGCTCAGTGTACTTGCAGAGGAGCACTGGAACACGGAGCTGATCCTGCGCCTGATGAAAAATCCGTTCTCTGCCTATGATGCGGTTGCCGTTTCCATGCTGGAACATTTCTGCTTCACATGGGGCATAGAAGGGGAGGACTGGCTCACGCCGTTCTATGAGGAAGAAAGCGGCAACACGGAACGTGCCGAGCCGTTCGGCGGCAAAGAGATCGAACGGACACGCTGTCATATCATCGAAGCCATTGATACACTGCGCGTACAATGCCGGAAGCGGACTGTCCGTGAGATCTGCGAGGTGCTCTACCTCCACCTGTACAGCAGACGGGAGGCGCGTGAGGAATATCTGGCATCCCTCGATACACTGCGCCGCCGCGAATTTACCACGCTCTGGAATATGCTTATGGAGATCATGGACACCATCGTGTCCTGCTGCGGTGAGCAGGTGATGGAGCTGTCGGAAATTCAGGAGCTGTTCTCCATGATGATCTGCGGCAGCAGCTTTTCCATACCGCCGCAGACGCTTGACAGCATCCAGATCGTGGAAGCGCAGACCGCAAGACTGAGCAGCCCGTCCGTAGTATTTGTGACCGGTGTGAATGAGGGTGTGTTCCCCGGCGAGATCCAGCTTGGCGGCATGTTTACCCGTCAGGAGCTGGAGGAACTGGAAAAGCAGGATATCGTCATTTCCCGTATGTTCTTTGAGCTGTATTCCGATGAACGTCTGGTCGTGCACAAGCTGTTTTCCGCGCCGTCGGAGCAGCTCTATCTGACCTGCCCGGCAGTTAATACGGCTGGCGAGAGCGTCAGACCGTCCGTTGTGATCCGTCAGGTACAGACCATGTTTGCAGATGCGGATATGCTGACAGTCCGCGGTGAGGAGATCCCTGTAAGCTACTATATCCGCACGCCTGCGGCAGCTTATTTTCATTTTGTGCGCAGCCTGCGAAGCGGTGATCCGGCAGTACCGGCGATCCGGCAGATATTAGAACAAGATCCGCTGTACGCTTCCAGAGTCAGCAGACTGACAGAGCTGAGAGGACTGCCCGATCACCGTGTTGCGCCGGAGAGCATGGAAATGCTTCTCGGCAAGGATCTGACCTTTTCGCCGTCAGGTATTGAAGATTTCCACAAATGCCCGTTCTGGTATTTCCTTCGCCGCTGTCTGAAGCTCTATGTGCCGGAGCAGAATCGTTTTTCCGATGCGAATATCGGCAATTTCGCGCATTACTGTCTGGAACAGATCCTACGCAAATATGACATCGAAAAATTCACCGCGCTGACACAGGATGAATTGATGCAGGAGATCCGCGGACTTTCCGCCGTCTTTTCCGAGGAAAACTTTTCACAGGCAGTGCGCCGTGATGGACGCTTTCAGCTGAATTATCATATGTCCGGCGTAGGTCTTTTGCAGGTGCTGCGGCATATGCAGAATGAAATGCGTGACGGCAGGTTCGTGCCGGTCGGCTTTGAAATGGTTGTCAATGACGAAGATCAGGACGGGAGCATTCCGCCTCTGACGCTCCGCGATGGCAGCATTCGCTGCATCGGCAAGATAGACCGTGTGGATGCCTGCCTGAATGATGCACAGAACTACCTGCGCGTTGTCGATTACAAGACCGGAAACCGCGCATTTGAGCCGGAAAAGCTCGCAAGCGGTCTGGATATGCAGATGCTCATCTACCTCTTCGCCCTCGACCAGAGCGGTCTGTATCCCTCCGCGCGTCCGGGCGGTGTACTGTACATGCCAAGCGGTCAGCCGGAGCAGAAGCATTATTCCGAGCGCGAAAAAAATGCCGATCCTGAAGATATTCTGAACGACTACTATCAGATGAAAGGATTGCTTCTGGATACGGCGGCTTCCCTGATGGAGCCGGAGGTGCAAAGCGGTCACTGTCCGGTGCTTGATGAACAGCAGTCAAAGCTTTACAGCGTGGATGCCGCACAAATGGAACAGCTGCGTGCCCATGTGGAAAAAAAGATCTGCGGTATGGCAGATGCACTGCACCGTGGCGAGATCGCGCCCGCGCCGTACCTGAATCTGCCCTGTGCCTACTGCGGATGCAGTGACCTTTGCGGCAGGGAACGCCAGAAGCCGGAGACTTTGAAAAAAGAGGCAAGGCTTGCCGCAATCCGTTCGGTATTCGGGGATGCGGAGCAAGATGATGATACCAAAGAAGAAACGGAGGAGAGCAGCGAATGAAATGGACACCACAGCAGCAGGCAGCCATTGACGACAGGGGGAGAAGCGTGATCGTTTCTGCCGCTGCCGGAAGCGGAAAAACCGCTGTTCTTGTAGAACGTCTGCTGAAAATTCTATCGGATACAGATCCCGAAACCCGTGTCAGGGCGGAGGATATCGTTGTCGTGACCTTCACGATCGATGCAGCTGCACAGATGAAGCAGAGATTGTATACCGCACTGACTGAGGCAATGAATGCACTTGGCAGTGACGCGGACGAGGAACAGTACAGCTGGCTTTTGCAGCAGCAGTCCGCACTTGCAAACGCCAATATTTCAACGATCAATGCGTTCTGCTTTAACCTGATCCGCGAAAATGCGGATCTCTGCGGTGTTTCTTCCCAATTCCGCGTTGCTGAGCCGGCGGAGGAAACGATGTATGTGCGTCAGGCAATGCAGACGGTGCTTGAACGCTGGAGCAGAGTACGCAGAGCAGATATGGAGGAGCTGTTCCAATTCTTCTGCGCAAGAACCGACGAGGAGCTGGAAACAGTGATCCTGTCGGTTGCGGATTACATGAAATCCCTCGCATTTCCGGAATACTGGGCAGAGAAAGCAAAGGCGGTCTGCGGCAATGCAGAGATCGTGTTTGAAAGCATCCGTCAGGCAGTCTGCGCAGAGCTTGCGGGAGTGCTGCAAATGATCGAGGACGCTGCGCCTTTTGCAGAGCGTGCATCCGGCGGCGGCAAATTCCTCGAAAGGCTTAATGAGGACAGGGAAAACATCCTGTTCCATTACAATTTCCTGCGTAGGATGGAAATGGCGCGTATTCTGGAAAATCCCTTGGTGCACAAGGCTGAGTTTGCGAAATTTCCGGCAGTGCGCAAGGATGTGGATGTGCACAGCAAGACTGTGTTCCAGCAGTTCCGCGAGATCTACAAAAAAAAATACAACAGTGCTGTGAAGACCTTTCTCGAACCGCTGCGGTATCTGCATGAGGATATCGCGGTGCAGCAGTCCATTATTCCGCTGCTTCTGGATCTGACACAGGATTACCGTCAGGAGCTGTTCGAGGAGAAAAAACGCCGCAATGCCCTGAGCTTTGATGACGGCGAACGGCTGGCATTGTCACTGCTTGGAACAATGGATGAAAACGGCAGAGTGATCCGCACGGAGCTTGGGGAAATGCTCTCACATCGGTACAGTCTGGTGATGGTCGATGAATATCAGGACTGCAACAACAAACAGGACTGCCTGTTCAAGCTGTTGTCCCGCGGCTGTACCACAACGGAAACGGGGCTTCGCTACGGTGAAAATGCCTTTCTGGTCGGAGATGTCAAGCAGTCCATCTATAGCTTTCGTCAGGCAAACCCACGCAATTTTATGGCTGCCCTGCACGACAGCACACCGCTTTCCGAATGCGGAAAAGGGGACATTGCCAGAATGTACCTCAACCGCAATTTCCGCAGCTCCGAGGGCGTGATCAACTTTGTCAATGCCCTTTGCAGTACGCTGATGACAAACGAATGCGGTGAGGTCGATTATGATGAGAACGAGTTTTTGTATTTCGGTGCGGAGCATTTCCACGGAAAACCCGATACCTGCGCAAGCCTGCTCCTGACGGGGAGTGAGGAACCGGATGCGGAGCAGGATACACAGGCTGAATGCATCGCGCAGAAGATCGCGGACATGCTTGCCGCCGGTACATTGGTGCACTGCCGCGATGGTGCTTCACGCCCCTGCCGTCCCAAGGATTTCTGCATCCTTTTGCGCACAAAGGACACAGAAGCCTTTGTCAGAGCCTTGGAAGAAAGAGGAATTCCGGCATCCGGCGAGGAACAGCCTGCCTATTTCAGCCGTCCGGAGATCCGTCTGATCTACAACCTCCTGCGCATTCTGGACAATCCCCTGACCGATATTTCCATGGCAGGCGTGCTGGTATCGCCGGTTTACGGCTTCACGATGCAGGATATGACGGATCTCAAGATCCACAGCAGACGCAGACGCATTTACCTGCAGATCCGTGCATTTCAGGATACCTGCGCAAAGGATGGGGCACTGCGTGAGGCACATGAAGCCTTACTGCGCAAATGTACAGCATTCATGGAATCCTTTGACCGTATGCGTGCGGATGCCGATGCACTGCCGCTGGAAACGCTGCTGATGCGGATCTATGATGAAACGGATCTCCTGTCTCTGCAAAGTCTGTACGAGGATGCGGAGGTACGGCGCAGCAATCTTCAGACCTTTGTCCGCCTTGCGCAGGACAGCCGCAGCAGTGCGGAGCAGAATGCGCAGAGCAGTATCGGCGGATGGCTGCGGTATCTTGACCATATCGCGGACAAGAATCCGGAGATCGTTTCCCAGCCGCCAAGTGCCGAGGACAGGGTGGAGATCAAGACCATCCACAAATCCAAGGGGCTGGAGTACCCGTTTGTGTTTCTTGCGCATCTTGAACGCGCATTCAGCACAAAGCCATCAAGGGAACTGATGCACATGGATGAAACAGGAATGCTCGGTCTGCGCCTGCTGGACAGGGCACGGTGCAGCAAATCCGCGACCGCGGTTTACCGCAGTCTGCTTTCTGACATTTACCGCCGTCAGCACAGCGAAGAAATGCGCTTGTTCTATGTGGCAGTCACGCGCCCCCAGCAGCAGCTCTTTCTGGCGATGGAACGGGAAGACTGCCTTCGTTTCTGCCGCGGTGCGTATAAACCGAAGGCGGATAAGGAAGATGTCTTGATGATGGCAATGCTCCTTGAAAGCTGTCCGGACGCTGTACCACGCCTTGCACAGGAAGCCTCCTCCATGCAGGAGTGGGTGCTGCAATTCCTGTTTTCCTGCGGAGAAGGGCAGCATCTGCTGAATGCACTCAGCTCTGAAGAAGACTGTGCATCCGAGCTGATATCCTACCTTGTCATGAATGCCAAAACACCTGCACCGCCGGAAGAACCGGAGCGCATCTGCGTGGAGGCGTTTGCCGATGCTGACGTTCTTGATGCCATGCAGCAGCAGCTTGCGTTCCGCTATGAATCCACGCAGTCGGAGCTGGTGTCCAAATACAGTGTCACTGCGCTGTCCCATCAGGATGCGGAATTCGAACAGCAGCTTGCAGTGCCCGAATTCCTGCGCCGCAGAACGGGTGGTACTGCCCTGAAGGGTGCGCAGAGAGGCACGGCGGTGCACAAAATGATGCAG
>CALGTT010000073.1 GCA_937901485.1 uncultured Ruminococcus sp. | reverse complement strand
TTTTTTCAAAGGAGGCGCCTGCTATGGCAGAATCCCGCACTTTCCGTTCCGCGTTCAACGGTTTTAACCGTGAGGATGTTGTGCATTATATCGAATATCTCAACACCAATCTGGAGGGCGTGACTCCGGTCGATGCATTCAGCATTCTGGAGGAACATAAAAACGAAGCCATCTTCTCCAGAACCGACCATCACTGGCAGCCGCTTGGCGCGTATTATGCAGCAAAGGCATTTGCGAAAACCGCAAATGTGCCCTTTGCGGAGCTGTCCGCCTATGAAACGGTGCAGCTTGACGGCTATGTCGGCACGCTCTACGGCTACACCAGCAATGCGGTGTTCAAGGATAACCCTGAGCCGTTCATCTACTACAAGCCCACCAACCGGATCACAACGACCTATTTCAACGCGGACATGACCAACGAACGCGAAGGCAGTCTGATGCTCCGTGATGTGGCAAGCCTCCACCCTTCGAGCTGGTATCTGGTATTCATGGGCGGCGATGACCGCATTACTCGCATCACCACTGACTGTCAGAACGGCAGACGGCTGATGATCATCAAGGACAGCTACGGCAACGCTCTTGTGCCCTGCCTGACAAGCTCGTTCTCGGAGATCTGGGTGGTGGACATGCGCTATTTTGAACCCTCCGCTATTGAATTCGCAAAGGAGCACGGCATTACTGACCTGCTCTTTGCGATGAACACGTTCAGCGCGACCGGCGGAAATGCTAAGAAACTCGAAAGTATTATGGATTGATCCACTGCCCCGCTTATGCGGGGCAGTATGCAGAATAGGGAGGAAACGATGCTGCAAGAACTTTGCTACCCCTTTGACAGTGAAATGCTTCTGCAAAAACGCCGCAAGCTCCTGCGTATGCTCAGGGAGCAGGAAAACGGCACGGTAAAGCTCCGCATTGCCGTGCTCGGCGGTTCGACCACAAGCGATATCGTGCGGATGCTGGAGCTGTTTCTCCGCAACCGCGGCATTGCACCGGAATTCTGGGAATCCGAATATGCCCAGTACTGGAACGATGCCATGTTCCCGAATGCTTCCCTTGAAGCGTTCAAGCCGGAGATCATCTTCATCCACACAAGCGCACGGAATGTGCAGGATCACCCGCAGATCGGGGATTCTGCGCAGATCGTGGAGGAAAAGCTCGATCAGACCTATTCCCATTTTGCGCAGATGTGGGACAGGCTCACCGAGGTCTACGGCTGCCCCATCATCCAGAATAATTTTGAAATGCCCCTCACAAGGCTCATGGGCAACCGCGAGGTCGGCAGCATCCACGGAAACATCGACTTCCTGACACGCCTGAACTGCCGGTTCTATGACTACGCAAGGACGCACCAGCATTTTTATATCCATGACATCAACTATCTGTCCGCGTGCTACGGTCTGGATAAATGGCTTGAACCGTCCTACTGGCATCTCTACAAATACGCCCTCTGTGTGCCGGCAATTCCCGAATTTGCCTATAATCTGAGCAATATCATCTGCTCGCTGATGGGTAAGAATAAAAAAGTCCTCGCCCTTGATCTGGACAATACCCTCTGGGGCGGCGTGATCGGGGACGACGGACAGGCTGGTATTGAGATCGGACAGGAAACATCTGTCGGACAGGCGTATGCCGCACTGCAGAGCTATCTGAAAGCCCACAAGGATCTGGGTGTGCTGCTGACGGTATGCTCGAAGAATGACCATGGGAATGCGATTTCGGGACTGGAACATCCGGAGGGTATCCTGAAACCGGATGATTTTGTCTGCATCAAGGCAAACTGGGATATGAAATCGAAGAATATCGCCGATATGGCGCAGGAACTGACGCTTCTTCCGGAGAGCTTTGTCTTTGTGGATGATAACCCCGCCGAACGTGCCATTGTGCAGGCGCAGCTGCCGGATACGGCGGTCGTGCCGTTCGATTCCGTGGAAGAATGTATGCTGCGGCTGGATCGTGCGGGCTACTTCGAGGTGACGAATCTGTCGGCGGACGATGCCAAGCGCAATGCCATGTATCTGGAAAATGCCAAGCGGCAGGCGGCACAGGCGAAATTCACGGACTACAAGGATTTTCTGAAAAGTCTGGAGATGAAAGCGGTCATTGCGGATTTTGACGTTGTGACCATCCCCAGAATCACGCAGCTGACAAACAAGAGCAATCAGTTCAATGTGACGACAAAACGCTATACACAGGCAGAAATGGAAGCGGTTGCTGCAGATCCCGACTATATCCGGCTGTATGGACGGCTGGAGGACAGCTTCGGGTATAACGGCATTGTATCGGTCGTGATCGGCAAAAAAGAGGGGAGTACCCTGCATATTGATCTGTGGCTGATGAGCTGCCGTGTGCTGAAGCGTGACATGGAATTTGCGATGCTCGATGCCCTTGTGCAGGAGTGCCAAAGGCAGGGCATCACAGAGATCATCGGGCATTATTACCCGACGAAGAAAAACGGCATGGTAGCGGAATTGTTCGGCACGTTTGGATTCACGAAGATTTCCGAGGATGCGGATGGAAATACCGCATGGAAGCTGGAAACCGCAGGCTACACAAATCAAAATGAGGTTATCGCAGTAACGCGGTAATACCGGAAAAGGAGAACAACACCATGAACAGAGAACAGATCAAAGCAAAGCT
>CALGTT010000072.1 GCA_937901485.1 uncultured Ruminococcus sp. | reverse complement strand
CACTTCTGGAGGGCGTGACCCCCGCACGATTCAAGGTCGGTCAGATGATCGGCGCAACCGGTCTGCTGCTGGGTATCGCACTTGCTATGTATCGCAGAGTAGATGCGGATAAGCGTAAGAATTACCGTTCCATGTTCATTTCCACTGTGCTGGCAGTATTCCTCACAGGCGTGACAGAACCGATCGAATTCATGTTCATGTTCTGTGCACTGCCGCTGTATATCGTCTATGCGATCCTGCAGGGCTGTGCATTTGCCCTCTCCGGCATCATTGACCTGAGACTGCATTCCTTCGGCAATCTGGAATTCCTGACCCGTGTACCGATGTCCGTCAAGGCAGGGCTGACAGGTGACATCATCAACTTCCTGCTTGCAGTTGTGGTATTCTTTGCGATCGGCTATTTTGTGGCATATTTCATGATCGGCAAATTTAAATTTGCTACCCCCGGACGCATGGGCAACTACACTGCGGAAGGTGCGGAGGAAGCCGCATCCGGTGAGAAGAAGACATCTTCCGACGGTCAGCCCGAACGCATCATTGCACTGCTGGGCGGCAGGGACAACATCGAACTGGTCGATGCCTGCATGACAAGACTCCGTGTAACGGTCAAAAACCCCGACCTCGTGGCAGATAAGGATGCCTGGAAGGCGGAGGGTGCATTGGGTCTTGTGAAGAAGGAAACCGGCATTCAGGCGATCTACGGCCCGAAGGCGGATGTTCTTAAATCCGATATCAACGATATTCTGTAAGGTGAATTATGAAACTCCTGACACTCAACACCCACAGTCTTGTGGAAGAACATTATTCTGAAAAACTGCAAGCTTTTGTGCAGGCAGCAGCGGAAGAGCTGCCCGATGTGATCGCACTGCAGGAAGTGAACCAGACCATCGCAGAAATGCCCGTCAAAGCGGCACAGGGGTACATCCCCTGTACGCAGGGCATTACCATCCGGCAGGATAACCATGTATACCATGCGGCAGAGATGCTCGAACATCGTGGCATCCGCTATTTCTGGACATGGCTGCCGCTGAAAGTGGGCTATGACAAATATGATGAGGGCATCGCTCTCATGAGCCGCAGCCCCATCCTCGAAACAAAAATCATTCAGACAAGTGCTATTAATGATTACAACAACTGGAAAACCCGCAAAATTCTTGGCATCCGTACAGAAGCCGCACCCGAAGAATGGTTCTTCAGCGTGCATTATGGCTGGTGGAATGATCCGGATGAACCGTTTCAGGGACAATGGCAGAGGACGCAGGCAGAGATGGAAAAATATCCGCATGTCTGGCTGATGGGCGATTTCAACAGTCCTGCCGAGGTGCGTGGAGAGGGATACGATATGATCCATCAAGCCGGATGGCATGACAGCTATCTGCTTGCAAAAGAAAAGGACTGCGGTATCACCGTCGGCAAAGTGATCGACGGCTGGAAGGATAAAACGGCAAGTACGAACGGTATGCGCATTGATCAGATCTGGTGCAGCCGTATGCCGGAAATTCTCTCCTCTGAAGTCATCTTCAATGGAACGAACCGAAGCATCGTATCCGACCATTATGGCGTGATCGTAAACTATGAAAGGAGTGAGGGATGATGCAGCGAAGTGCAGGCATCCTGCTGCCGATCTCTTCCCTGCCGTCAAAATACGGCATCGGATGTTTTGACAAGGCGGCATACGCATTTGTGGATTTTCTGAAAGATGCAGGACAGTCCTATTGGCAGATCCTGCCGCTTGGGCCAACCAGCTACGGAGATTCCCCTTACCAAAGTTTCTCGACCTTTGCAGGAAACCCCTATTTCATCAGCCTTGACGCATTGTGCGAAGAACAGCTGCTCACGCAGGAAGAATGCGAAGCGGCGGCACTGCCCGACACGGACAGCATTGATTACAGCGGACTCTACGAAACACGCTATGCGCTCCTGCGAAAGGCATATCGCCGGATGGAACATGACAATACGATTCTGTCATTTGCCGCAGCACAGCCATGGCTCAGGGACTATGCACTGTTCATGGCACTGAAAGATCATTTCGGCGGTGTATCGTGGGATCAGTGGGATGAGGACATCCGCCTGCGGAAAGAAGATGCATTGAAACACTGGAGTGAACAGCTTGCAGAGGAGATCGGTTTCTACCAATTCCTGCAATACCAGTTCTTCCGTCAGTGGAACAATCTGAAAGCCTATGCAAATGCAAACGGTATCCGGATCATCGGGGATATTCCGATCTACGTTGCCTTTGACAGTGCGGATGCGTGGGCAAATCCCAAGCTCTTTCAGCTCGATGAAACGGGACTCCCGAAAGCTGTAGCAGGCTGTCCGCCCGATGGATTTGCAGCCGACGGACAGCTC
>CALGTT010000071.1 GCA_937901485.1 uncultured Ruminococcus sp. | reverse complement strand
TAATTTAGTATATCCGCCTATTGGTATACCTTGATATCTATCATTGAAATAATTATTATCATAAATTAATCTAACAGGTAATCTTTTAATTATAAAACTTGGAAGTTCTGTTGCTCTTTTTCCCCATTGTTTTTCTGTATATCCTTTTACTAATTTTTCATAAATATCTGTGCCTACCAGACTGATTGCCTGTTCTTCCAGATTTTTAGGTTCATCCGTTATCTCCGCACGTTCGGATTTCAGGTGGATAATGATGTATTTGCGAAGCATTCATGGTATTTCCGGAACGCCCTTGTCCGTGCCAATTACAACGACCTGAAAAATGGCGTGCATTCTACAACGAGATTTCTGGAATACTTTTTTGATAACCTCCTGATGAACGGAACGCATGAACTGAAGAACCGGTATCTGCATGTGGATTATACAGAGGAAAGTGTCATCCAAAGTGCCACTTCTGACATTTCAAAGTGCCAGAATGTCACTTTGGAGGAGCTGGCACTGCTGAAATTACTATCCAAACATCCTGCAATCACACAGAAACAGCTTGCTGTGCTGTCCGGAAAATCAGAGCGTACCATCAAGCGATACACGGTTTCCATGCAAGAAAAGGGGTTCATTAAACGTGAAAACGGAAAACGGAATGGAAAATGGATGGTACTGGTGGAAATGGATGAAACTGAATAAATATGGAAGAGACCGTTGCGCCCCTTCCTCCAGTATGGGTATAATAGAAACAACGAAAGCGAGGGATGCACATGGAACAGTTCAAGCCCATTCCGATCGGACATGAGGATTTCAAAACAATTATCGAAAACGGATACTATTATGTGGACAAGACGCTGATGATCAAAGATTTGCTCAGACATCAGTCAAAGGTAAGCCTGTTCACCCGTCCCAGACGATTCGGCAAGACGCTCAATATAAGCATGATCCAGCGTTTTTTTGAGAAAACAGAACAAAACAACTCCCATTTGTTTGAGGGGCTGAAAATCGCAGAATATCCGGAATATATGACATACCAGGGGCAGTATCCTATTATCAGCCTTTCTTTAAAGAGCATGAAACAGCCCTCTTATGAATTTGCTTTTGAAGAATTCAAAAAGAATATCAGAAAAGAATTCTGGAGACATCGTGATGTTCTGGCTTCCGATGTTCTTTCACCTGTTGAAAGAAATCAGTTTGAAAGCGTCTGTGATGATACTGCTGAGGATTCTGTATATATCACGTCTATCAAGCTTCTAAGTGATTGCTTGAGTAGTGTAAATAAGAAGAATGTTATCATCCTCATTGATGAATACGATGTTCCCCTTGAAAACGCCTATTTCAGAGGATTCTATGATGAAATGGTGGATCTCATCCGTTCAGCTTTTGAGAGTGCCCTGAAAACGAATCATTCTCTTGAATTCGGTATTCTGACAGGATGTCTGAGAATTTCAAGGGAGAGTATTTTTACGGGATTGAACAATCTGGCAGTTTATCCTATCACGGAAAACCTTTTTTCACAGTATTTCGGATTTACAAAGGACGAAATCAAGAATGCAGCTGATTTTTACGGTATCAGTGACCGCTTGGATGAAATTCAGCAATGGTATGATGGATATCGTTTTGGTGAAACGGAGATCTATAATCCGTGGAGCATGATCAACTATATTCAGTCAGCAATCAGCGGCAACCAGATCATTCCCAAACCTTATTGGAGCAACACCAGTTCCAACGACATCATCCACCAGCTTGTCAATGAGGGGAATGAGGAGACACGGAAACAGATTGAAGATCTTTTGAATGGAGGATATGTAGATAAGCCCATCTATGAGGATATTACCTACCGCAACGTGAAGATCAACAGCGACTATATCTGGAGCTTTTTGCTGTTTACGGGCTATTTGAAGCAGATCGAATCCCGTCTGGAGGAGGAGATCATTTACTCTAAAATGGTGATCCCGAACCGTGAAGTTAAGAGCATTTACAGAAGTACAGTCATGCAGTGGTTCGAGGAAAAAAGAAATGCCGTTTCCCGTGATGACCTCTTTGAAGCCTTGCTTCAGGGCGATGCGGAGCAGTTTGAGGAGCTGTTAGGTGACTGGCTGGACGAATCCATCAGCTACTATGACGGCAAGGAGCTGTACTATCACGGCTTCCTTTCCGGTTTGCTTTCGGGATTCCGTGGCTATACAGTAAAGTCCAACCGTGAAAGCGGACTTGGAAGACCGGACATTCTGATTCTGGAACGGAGAAGGCATAAGCTGGCAGTGATTATCGAAATCAAGGTGGCTGAACGCTTTGCAGAGATGGAAACAAAATGTGATGAGGCATTACAGCAGATCGAGGATAGGAACTATGAAGCCGAGCTTGTGAACGACTGTTACCAGAAGATCATCAAATGCGGTGTGGCGTTCTATCAGAAATCCTGTCGGGTAAAGATGGTCTGATCTTCCGTCAGCAAATTGAAGAAGTTTACAAAAAATAATCTGCACGGGGGTTCCGTGCAGATTCAAGCATATCTAAAAAATATCTAAAATTTTTTGCAGACAAACGGTTTCGGAGTTTCCGTCACATTATTCCAGCAAATTCTGAAAACAACGTCATATAGCCTTTATAATAAGATTTGATGACTTTTGTTATGTGGTGATACTACGGGATAGCTACATCTTAAAATCCCTCGGAGTAACATCCGTACCGGTTCAAGTCCGGTCAGCGGCACCATTTACCGTTTTCTTCGTAGATTCGAGGAAAACGGTATTTTTATTTGTGTGCCTTTTTAGATAAATCCCTTGGAGAAAAGGGGGCATCTATAAAATGAACTGTCACCCTGAATCCAAAACAGAAAAACACTCCCTCTCCTTAGATCGGCAGAGGGAGTATTTGACAATTGATGCACTAACAGGCAACAGTGGTTTCCGCCCTTCACCCGAAGCACCTCACGCCTCCGTCCGCTTCTGTTTATAGATATTTGCGCCCATCTTGCCATAGATGTCTGCAAGGTTTCCATAGGCAGCGATGGTATGCGGATGTGCTTCGCCGAATACCTTTTCACCAATCGTCAGACTTTCAGCGAATAGTCCAGAGCCTTCAGAAGGTCGTCCATATCCTGCAATATTATTGCAGAGCAGTGCTGTTTCCAGTTCACCCACTGTATCAGAACCCTCTGCAATTTCCAAAGCTTTTTGCTGATACTGAAGCGACATGCAAAGCTTGCAAACTGGAAGTCTGCCGATCTTTGCAAAGATGACAGGCTGGATGGTTTTGATCTTTCGATGATGAAGCATGGGCTTTTGAAAAGCAACTGAATACCATACAAAGAGCATTCGATTGTTCCTGCAGCAGCCCTTTTCAAACTTGCATTCCCTGCCAAAATGTGCTATAATGGGGAAAACAGAAAGGAGCTTATCATGCCTGAAACTACTTACCTTATCGCAGATACTCATTTTGGAGATGCTGCAATTCTTCGCTATGAAAACCGCCCGTTTCAGAGCGTTGAGGAGATGGATGAAGCCATCATCCGCAACTGGAACAGCACAGTCAGAGAGGAGGACACTGTGTTTGTACTGGGTGATTTTTCTGCCTACGCACTGCAAAAAACTGCGGACATCTGCAAACGCCTGAATGGGCACAAATATCTGATCATGGGCAATCACGACACAGCATCCGCGTCCGATTATCTTGCCTGCGGATTTGCACACGTCAGCCGCTATCCGATCATTTACGACAACTTCTGGATGCTTTCCCATGAGCCGCTGTACATCAACCGGAACATGCCCTATGCGAATATCTTCGGGCATGTGCACGATAACCCGATGTACCGGACGGATTCTCCGCAGAGCTTCTGTGCCTGCGTGGAACGGATCGGTTATACACCGATCGGCTTCAGCGAGGTGCGGAAACGCATCATGGATGCCTGCCGTTCGGCGGAGTGATGCTCACGAACTGATGCGGATACACCGTTCCCGAAAACAGAGATCATACCGGAACCTGTTCACATAAAATAAAGATGCAGATCTTCGAGCATGATTTTTTGACAAACAGATGTGTATGAGATTTTCATGTGAACAGGCTCTGGCATTAAATTATGACAATACAAAAGCACCGGAGTCTTGCGGCTCCGGTGTTTTTAAATATATCATGAGCAAAATGAGAAATGGATTGGATTATTCCTCGTCCTCTTTCTTGAAAATGCCGGACTTCTTTACAGCCAGACCACCAGCAGCAGTCATCAGAGCCGCACCTGCGATCAGGAAGCTGAACCACTGGGAGTAACCGGTCTGCGGCAGTTCATCGTCAGAACCATCGCCGGAAGATGTTGTGGTCGTTTCCGTCGGCTCGGAGGCAACAGGTGTTGTGGAGGTGCTTGCGTCGGGTGCGGTTGTGGTTTCTTCAAAGGTTGTGGTGGTTTCCTGAGGTGTGGTGGTTTCTTCGGGGAGTGTTGTGGTGGTTTCGGTGGTTGTAGTAGTTTCGGTAGTGGTTGTGGTGGTAGTTGTTGTTGTAGTTTCGGTGGTTGTGGTAGTCGTTGTTGTTGCTTCGGTGGTAGTCGTTGTTGTAGTTTCGAGTTCCTCTACAATAACATAGCCATGATAGTCCTTAAACGGTTCATTAATGGTATATGGCTGTCCATCGGCTGTAAACGCTTCAAAAGAATAGAATTGGCAAGCATATCTGCCGGCAGGACAGTTCTCCGGAATATCAAGCCACACTTCAAATATTGTGGTGAAAGAACTTCCAACATTAACATTTGTAGCTTCAAAATCAAAACCGTAATTGTGATGTGCGAAATCAAATGCGTTTTCATCGTAACGATACACAGTATACTCTAATGGAATATTCTGATATCCTCCAAATTCTACCGGAAAGTACACTCTACCTTTCATGTAGGGAATGGTAGTGTCATTCTTCGCAACTACCATGTAGCTTATATGAACCGTTTCCCCTGGTTTAACAGCCACTGTATCCTGATAGATGATATCCAGTACAGGGGCTGTGGTCGAGGTAGTCGTTGTTGTTTCTTCTGTCGTGGTGGTTGTTGTAGTTGTTGCGGATGTTGTGGTAGTCGTGGTAGTGGTAGTCGTGGTCATTTCTGTTGTCTCGTTCGCTACGGTAATATACGGAGAACTTGTAAGCTCATAGGTTACAGGTGTACCATCCTGTGTTTCCATTTCAAGTTTTGACAGTGTTACCGGATAAACTCCCTCTCCACAGTTATCGAGTACTCTGAGCTTGACCTCAATAAAATCAGACATGAAAATAATGCCCACACAAGAAAAGTCAACTGTTCCGCCTGAAATCGAAATTTCCGGTTCATAACCCGTCAATAAGCTGACATCGAGAATTTCAAAAGCGGTGGAATCAACAAAGATTCTACCGGATTTTAAAAGTGCAGCTTCTCCATAGAAGTCTCCGCTGGGATCATAGCTGACCGTGACAACATCCCCCGGCTTCGCATCAATGGAATTGCCCGAAATTTCAATGTGCTGTTTCTTTTCACTTTCCGTTGTGGTTTCAGTGGAAGTTGTACTTTCGGTAGTGGTTGTGATAGCCTGTGTGGTGGTGGTAGTATATGTGGTTGTAATATATGCGTAATTGATTTCTGTGCGTGCATCACTCTCTGCTGCCACCATCTGTCCGCATTCATTGGCAAAAAACGAATCATCAATTGAAATTTGTGCCCTTTCATTCATGGATCCGGAATAGGCGAAATCGAACTGAACCGTAATTTGAGCAGAGTATGCATTTCTGATCATAAAGATGCCGGTTTCCTCAGAATACAAGAAAGAATCATTATCACAGGTTACACTGAGAACCTTGTAGCAATCGTTCTGCATTACTTCATCAAGATTCAATCTTCCAGTCACGATGCCACGATGATAGTTTGAATTAAAAGAAAATGTGACTGTATCATAATTTGAACCCCAGTTGATTCCATCATAATATGTGATGTCACCGGATGAAGTCCATGTGCATTCAGTCCACTCCCAGTCAGGATCACTGCCGGTAACAGGAAGCTCCGTCATCCGACCCTCTACATAGCTGCAAAGTGCATGGTAATCCATGAAGTCGGAACTGCCATCCAGATTGACATCGCCCTCTTCGATCACAAAATATGCATTCTGAAGCAGCGTTTCTTCATAAACTTTGCAGTCAAGAGCATCTACTGCACCATCGTGATTCACATCTCCATACAGCACATTCGGATCGGCTTCCTTTGTGGCTCTCACTGTTGTCTGCTGTGGTGTGAGTTCCACTGCATTTGCGGTCATACCGGGCGGTAAGCCGTAACTGCCCGCTGTTCCGCTGACAAGTGCTGCTGCAAGCAGACCTGCCGTCAACTTTTTGACATTCATATCAATGCCCTCCCATATAATGTATTTTTGTAACAGCCCTGCGGACTGCTGCAAACGTTGGTTATTTGCCCCGCAGATATTCTGCGAGTGTCTTTGTACCGCCGGAGCCGGTATAGGACGCATATTCAAGCAGGATTGCCGCGTCCGCCGCGCTGAGTGCGCCGTCCTTGTCAATGTCACCGTTTTCGGTCTGCTGTGCATCAAGTCCGCTGGGATTGCCCGAACCGATCATTGCGGCGGCGATCAGAACCATTGCGGCATCCGATGCGTCAACATTGGCATCGCCATTGACATTGCCCAGCGTCGGTGCAGCATCCGGACTGCAATCATATACCATATTAGCAGACGAAAGCTCCGGATTATTCATTCCCTTCTCCACTTCCGTCCACTGGTATTCATTGCCGCCATAGTAGACCGTTGTCAGCGGATCACCTGCAAAGGCATAATCGCCGATGCGTTTGACGCTTTCCGGAATCAGGATCTCTGTCAGAGAATCACAGTCCCGAAATGCTTCATTCGGCAGTTCCATGATTCCCTCTGAAAGTGCAACGTTCCAGAGATTCGGATTGCTGGAGAATACGCTGTCACCCATGTATACAAGGCTTTTCGGCAGAACTGCACTTGTCAGATTATCGCAGCCTGAAAATGCCCATTCTCCGATCGCAGTAACACCCTCCGGAATGACGATGGATGTGATGCCGCTGGTATCGAACGCAAAGTCGCCGATCGTTGTCACGCTGTCAGGAATGGTGACCTGCTTCAGCGTTTCTGTGTACTTGAATGCGTTCTTTCCGATCTCGGTAACAGGCAAGCCCTCGATCTCTGACGGGATCTCTATCACTGCTTCGTTGTGGTCGCAGGAAACGATCGTCACATGATCGCTGTACAGCATGTAGTTTAAGGCACCGTATGTTCCGGTTTCTTCTGCGGATACCGTGATGGCTGCGGCTGTGCCCGTCAGGAGAACGGACAGGATGCCGGCAGTCACTCTCTGGATCTGTGATCTGATTGTGTTATTTTTTTGTTTCATTTCTTCACCTACTTTTTAATATGAAATATGTTTCTTCTCACAGTGTTCGTGAAAACGATGGATCTTTTCATTGATCCGGCGGGCTGTGTTCATGTCGTCGATCAGCAGTATAAAGAATCCGATGGTATAGACCACGAGTATGATCGCAAGTACACAGATCACATTTCCGACAGTGAAGGGCAGGAACTGAAACGCTCCCATGCCCAACGGAAACACAACGATACAAATATCGAACAGCTTCAAAACCGCCAGAAGAAACAGACTGTCGATCTGGAACTTTCTTTCAAGCTGATTGGTCAGCTCCATCAGTACCGAGATGAGAAACATGCAGAAAAGCAGCTGGTACACAAATTCCAGAGCAATGGCTTTAGAAAAGAGAAAACTGCTGAGCAGCAGCACCATGCCAAATGACATGAATGTCAGATTCAGCACACTTAATACTTTTTTCATACGACCCTCCATCAGATATTGAATTTTTCTTTGAACGAAGGAACATAATGACGATTGATGATCATTTTTTCTCCATTGAACAGTACGAGCATGAATTTATGGTTCAGCATCGGTTTGACCTTTTCGATTTTGTACATGTTCACAATGGTGTTTTTGCTGATGCGAAGAAACCCCAGTTTTTCGTATTTTTCCTCCACCTCATACAGCTTTAGCCTGCATTCATGCACCTGCTTTTCAAAATAAACAAATGTCCGGTTTTCCACCGATTCAAAATAGTATACATCATGGATATTGGCTTTCATCAACTCCCCTTCTGTGCCGCATTCACAGAACGCATCCAGATTCTGGATTCTATCTATTAGCTTCTGGACTGACTCTGTCAGCTCTGCACAGCGGATCGTGATTTCTATTTCCCTGCAATCCGCATCTTCCTTTACATTTAATATCATGCAATTCCTCCTCTTCTCCCTATCATTATAAACGTTTTTTGCGTAATGTGTCAATTCCAGATTGTGTAAGTTGCCAGTATATATATGTAAGTTGCCAGATGAAAACGATTTCTGAATCATCAGGGTTCAAATTCGGCGAACAGCAAAACATTTTTACAGTGACAAATAAAGCACCGGAGCTATACAGAACCAGTGCTTTTGGCATATCGGAAATCCTGGTGTGAAGAAAACAGCATACCAGCTCAGCTTAAAGTATTACACGCATGATGACCGGCAAAGGAAACATAAAGAACGGAATTTCGCTGTGCCAACGATATTCTGACGCTATTTACAATTCTGATCTTGTGCATTGCGACGATTCTATGATTTGCAGTCTGCTTTTGCTTGGCACGAACCTTCATAAACTCCATCTTGCCAAAACCTGCAATTAGTGCTATACTGGTAATAGAATACACATTTTGGAGAAAATAGAGGTGACTCACTATGGACGGCTTTCTGACTGGTACACTATGCGTATTGGCATACTTTGTCATCTGTGTCCTGATCGTCTTTTCCATCCGTCTGCTCTTCCGGATTCCGAAGGAGCATTTCAGAAAACTGCTGCATTTCGTCCTGCTCGGCTCTCTGATCGTCTGGCTGAATGTCTACCGGACTTGGGTACAGGTCGTGTTCTCGGCGATCGCCTTTGCACTGCTTGTCTATCCCATTCTTCTGCTGGCGGAACGGATCAGGGGTTATTCGGAATTTGTTACGGAACGAAAGCACGGCGAACTCAAAAAAAGCCTTTTGCTTGTCTTTTTCATGTTTGCACTCATCACCGCTGTGGGGTGGGGCATCTTCGGCGATCAAACATTGAGCCTTGCAAGCATTTTTGCATGGGGCTTCGGTGATGCTGCCGCCGCCCTGATCGGCAAACGCTTCGGAAAGCACCACTTGCAGGGCAGGCACATTGAGGGCAAAAAGAGCGTGGAGGGCAGTGCTGCAATGTTCATTGTGTCCTTTTGCTGCGTCCTTCCTGTGCTGCTCATTCGTGGCGGAATGCCAGCGGCAGCCTGCGTGGTGACGGCGATCGTTGTATGTGCGGTTTCCACCGTGACCGAGCTTTTTTCCATGCGTGGCAATGATACATTTTTCTGCCCCGTCGCTGCAATGGCAGCACTCCTGCCGTTACTCTGTCTGTTTGGAGGGATCCGATGAAAACACAGAACAAAGGAAGCAAAACCATGCTCATGTCCATCCTCATGAGCTCCCCCGGTCCGCTGATCGTGGGATATGGGCTGCTGGTCGGGAAAAGCTCCACACAGCTTGCAGATTTTGTCCGCAGGACTGCGGAGCTGATCGCCCTGATCGTAGCATACATCACATTCCGCATGACCGGTCAAAGCGGTATGGATGCGGAAAGAAAGCGGACGCTGGAACGGCGTTCCAATCTCTTTGTTGGGAGTGCGATGTGCTTCAGCGGCATCTCCATGCTGGTGCTCGTTCTGCTTTCCGGTAAAACAGAGCAGGGGAATGTCATCCCCGGACTTGCGGTCGCACTCATGGGCGTGATCGCCAACACGATCTTCTGGCTGCGTTACAAAAAACTTGGCAGGGAGCAGAACAACAGCATCCTGCTCGTGCAGAGCCGCTTGTATCGTGCCAAATCACTGGTCGATCTCTGCGTGACAACGGCACTGCTTGTCGTTCTGGCTGCACCCGGTTCTGCGGCAGCGGACTGCTTTGACAAATTCGGCTCTGCGGCAGTCGCAGTTTACCTCTGCTGGTGCGGTGTCAGGACGATTCTGGAGGCACTCCGAAAACGGTGATGTTTCTTCGTTACTGTCAGAGTATCAATGGTCTGCTGCTGTACCTTAAATGTTTCGAGAAGTTCTTCGATCACCGTCATGCTTTTTCACCACCGTTTTTTCTTTACCTGATTCCGCAAAACTCCCACCCTCACCCACTGTACAAAACAGCATAAATATGGTAAAATAGAGGTATCAAGAATGCTGTGCAGACAGCACCCGGAGGGTG
>CALGTT010000070.1 GCA_937901485.1 uncultured Ruminococcus sp. | reverse complement strand
TCACCAAGGCTTACGGCGATACTCACATTCTGGAGCTGTGGCACGGCCCGACCTGCGCATTCAAGGATATGGCTCTCCAGATCCTCCCGTACCTGCTGACCACATCTCTGAAGAAGACGGGCGAGGACAAGAAGGTTGTCATTCTGGTAGCAACTTCCGGCGATACCGGCAAGGCAGCACTCGAAGGCTTCAAGGATGTGCCCGGCACGGAGATCATGGTATTCTACCCGCAGGACGGCGTGAGCACCATGCAGAAGCGTCAGATGCAGACACAGGAGGGCGCGAACGTTGCAGTCTGCGCTCTGGAAGGCAATTTCGATGACTGCCAGAACGGCGTGAAGAAGATCTTCACCGATGCCGGTGTCAAGCAGAAGCTTGCAGACGGCGGCAAGATGTTCTCCAGCGCAAACTCCATCAACTGGGGCAGACTCGCTCCCCAGATCGTGTACTATGTATCCTCCTATGCAGAAATGGCAAAGAAGGGCTACATCCAGTTCGGCGATACACTGAACGTTGTCGTTCCGACCGGCAACTTCGGCAATATCCTCGCCGCTTACTATGCAAAGCTCATGGGCGTGCCGATCGGCAAGCTGATCTGCGCATCCAATGTCAACAAGGTGCTGACTGACTTCATCGACACCGGTGTGTATGACAGAAACCGTGATTTCTACGCAACCTGCTCCCCGTCCATGGACATCCTCATCTCCAGCAATCTGGAGCGTCTGCTCTACCTGCTGACCGGCGGTGATGATGCACAGATCCGCGACTGGTTCGGCAAGCTCTCCGCAGAGGGCAGATATGAGGTTTCTGAAGATGTCAAGGCAAAGCTTCAGGCTGATTTCATCGGCGGCTTCTGCGATGATGCAGAAACCAAGAAGACCATCCGCGATTTCAAGGAACAGTACGGCTACAC
Organism: uncultured Ruminococcus sp.; assembly: GCA_937901485.1. Taxonomy (GTDB): domain Bacteria; phylum Bacillota; class Clostridia; order Oscillospirales; family Ruminococcaceae; genus UBA3855. Next base: position 4,066 of record CALGTT010000070.1, on the reverse strand, counting down.
CTGCGATACCCATACCGCTGTTGCAGTTAAGGTTTACCTCGACTACATCGCAAAGACGGGCGATACCACAAAGACGATCATTGCCTCCACTGCAAGCCCCTACAAGTTCAGCGCAAGCGTGCTGGAAGCGATCGAGGGCGCACAGTCCGCAGAGGACGAGTACGAGATGGTTTCCCGTCTGGCAGAGGTTTCCGGTCTTGCCATCCCGCAGTCCCTCGCAGACCTCAAGGGCAAGGCAGTGCGCTTTGACGGCGTGATCAGCAAGGATGACATGGAGGGCTATGTACTCCGTCAGCTCGGTATCGCTGAGTAATGAGTCTGTTCGTACTCGGTGATCCCCACCTGTCGTTCGGCGTGCCGGACAAGCCCATGGATATTTTCAGCGGCTGGGAGGACTATCAGGAGCTTCTCCGGGAAAACTGGCTGAAGCATGTCACAGCCGAGGATACCATCGTGCTGGCAGGGGATATTTCGTGGGGCATGACGCTGGAGGAGGCAAAGGCTGACTTTGCGTTTCTCCACGCGCTTCCCGGCAAGAAGATCATCCTCAAAGGCAACCACGACTACTGGTGGAATTCTATGAAAAAAATGACCGCATTCTTCGAGGCGAACGGTTTTGACAGTCTGCACATCCTGCACAATAACTGTTATGCCTGCGGGGAATACGGCATCTGCGGTACGCGCGGCTGGGTGAATATGCCCGGCGAAGCGTCCGATGCCAAGGTGCTTGCAAGGGAACAGCAGCGTCTGAAGGTTTCTTTGGAGGCTGCGGTGCAGCAGGGGCTGAAACCCATCGTCTTCCTGCATTATCCCCCCATCTTCTGGTCAAACCGCAACGAACCCATGCTCCAGCTTCTGGCTGACTTCTCCGTGGAGCATTGCTATTACGGGCATCTGCACGGAAAATCACATGCCAGAGCCGTCCGCGGTGTGGAGGATGGCGTGTTCTATCATTTGATTTCTGGTGATTATTTACAGTTTTGTCCGGAGAAAGTTTTATAATCTGGCGTAATTGTAGAAGTGTAACAAGAAATCAAAAAATCTATGGAAAAAATGGCGCAAATGTGCTATAATGTATTGTATGTGCAGTGTGTGTTCAGGAAATCGTTAATGAGAACATGCACATAATTTGAGAGAAGTACATTGGAGGACTTGAAAATGAGTTTGAAATCAACAACAAGAACAGATGTCAATACCGTTGAACTGGTATTTGAGGTAGGTGCAGAAACATTTGAGACAGCTGTAGAGCAGGCATACCAGAGAGTGAAGAAGAACATCTCTCTGCCCGGCTTCAGAAAGGGCAAGGTTAGCCGTAAGATGGCTGAAGCACAGATGGGCGAGGGCGTTTTCTATGAGGAAGCTCTGAACGCGCTGATCAACGAGGAGCTGACTCCCGCACTGATGGAGGCTGACTTCGTACTGGTTGACCGTCCGCAGATCGAAGTGGAGAAGGTTGACAAGGCAGAGGGCGTTGTATTCAAGGCACTGTGCATCACAAAGCCTGAGATCGAGATCGCTGACTACAAGGGCATTAAGGCTTCTAAGACTGTCAGAACAGTTACAGACGAAGATGTAGAAGCACAGGTAACAATGATTCGCCAGAGAAATGCAAGACTGGTTTCTGTGGATGACAGAGCAGCTGAGCTTGGCGACGAAGTAAACCTCGACTTCGAGGGCTTCTTCGGTGACGAAGCATTCGAGGGCGGCAAGGGCGAGAGCTTCCCGCTCCGTCTTGGCAGCGGTCAGTTCATCCCCGGCTTCGAGGAGCAGATCGTTGGCAAGAACATCGGCGATGAGTTCGATGTAAACGTAACATTCCCTGAGAACTATCAGATGGAAGAATATGCAGGCAAGGAAGCTGTCTTCAAGTGCAAGCTCAACGGCATTACTGTTGAGGAACTGCCGGAGGCTGATGATGCTTTCATTCAGGATTCCACAGAATTCGACACACTGGAAGCATTCAAGGCTGACGCTAAGGCAAAGCTGGAAGCATCCGCTGTACGCGAGGCTGACAGCATGTTCGACAATGCGATCATGGAAGCACTCATCGCTAAGGTTGACGCTCCCATCCCGAACTGCATGTTCGAGCAGCGCATTGACACTCTGGTAGCAAACTTTGAGGATATGCTCAAGCAGCAGGGCATGTCTCTGGATCTGTATCTGCAGTACACCGGCATGGACATCAACGATTTCCGTGATGCAAACCGTGACCGTGCAGAGAACGAGGTGAAGCTCCGTCTGGCTCTGGAAAAGATCGCAGATCTGGAGAACATCGAGATCGCTCCTGAGGAGCTTGAGGAAAGTCTGGCAAAGCTGGCAGCTGCAAACAACCTGACTGTAGAGCAGGTAAAGCGTCGTCTGCCCATGGCTGACTACATCATGGATATGCGCGTGACCAAGGCGGTTGAGCTGGTTAAGGAAAGCGCAGTTGCTGAGGATGCACCGGCTGAAGAAGCAGCTGAATAAGCAATAGATACATGCGTGAGCGAACAGCAGTTCGCTCATGCTTTCTCTTACACATACTGAGAAAGGATGAGGTTTATGAGTTTTGTACCCTACGTTGTAGAGCCGACAAGCCGCGGTGAGCGTTCCTATGATATCTTTTCAAGACTGCTCAACGACCGCATCATCATGCTGTGCGATCAGGTCAATGATGCAACAGCGAGCCTTGTGGTAGCGCAGCTTCTGTATCTGGAAAGTCAGGATGTGGAAAAGGATATCTCACTTTATATCAACAGCCCCGGTGGTTCGATCACAGCCGGTATGGCGATCTATGACACCATGAAGTATATCAAGTGCGATGTATCCACCATCTGCATCGGCATGGCGGCATCCATGGGTGCATTCCTGCTGTCTGCCGGCACTCCCGGAAAGCGTTTTGCACTTCCCAACAGCGAGATCATGATCCACCAGCCGCTGATCTCCGGCGGTCTGTCCGGTCAGTGCACGGATATCAAGATTCATTCCGATCACCTTCTGAGAACCCGTGAAAAGATGAACCGTCTGCTTGCGGAGCATACCGGTCAGGCACTTGAAGTCATCGAGCGTGACACCGAGCGTGACAATTATATGACCGCTGAGGAAGCACAGGCATATGGTCTGATCGACAAAGTGATTGCAAAGAGGTAAGTGACGATGCCGGATCCTATTTTTAAGATTTGTAATTTCTGCGGCAAGGGCGAAGATAAGGTAATGAGCATGTTTTCCGCAGGAAACAACAATATTTGCGACGAGTGCGTCTGCACCTGCTATGAAATGATTTTCGGTTCTTCCGGCCGCCGCAAGACCAAGCAGCAGAAGGAAGAAAAGAAAAAAGGACAGTTCAAGCTGCTCAAGCCTGCGGAGATCAAATCCGTGCTTGACCAGTATGTGGTCGGACAGGATCAGGCAAAGATCTCACTTGCGGTTTCTGTTTACAACCATTATAAGCGCATTATGAGTCAGGATGACGGCGAGGATGTCGAGCTGCAGAAGAGCAATGTGCTCCTGCTCGGACCGACCGGTGTCGGCAAGACTTTCCTTGCACAGACACTTGCCAAGATCCTTGACGTACCGTTTGCCATTGCGGATGCCACCACCATCACGGAAGCCGGCTATGTCGGCGAGGATGTGGAAAACGTCCTCCTGCGCCTGATCCAGGCAGCAGATTTTGATGTGGAAGCAGCCGAGCGCGGTATCATTTATATCGACGAGATCGACAAGATCGCCAGAAAGTCCGAAAATACGTCCCTGACGCGTGATGTCAGCGGCGAGGGCGTACAGCAGTCCCTGCTGAAGATCATCGAGGGTACGATCTCCAATGTTCCCCCGCAGGGCGGCAGAAAGCACCCGAATCAGGAATTTATCCGCATCAATACCGAGAATATCCTCTTTATTTGCGGAGGCGCATTTGAGGGATTGGATAAGCTTATAGAAAAGCGTCAGGGGAACCAAGCTATCGGATTTTCCAGTGAAATAAAAAAGAGAGCTGAAAAGAAAAAATCCGGAATATTCAAGAGCGCGAAAAAACGGAGCTGAGGCTAAAATCCTTTTGAATATTACTGATGATGCCGGAATGGGCGTATCA
>CALGTT010000069.1 GCA_937901485.1 uncultured Ruminococcus sp. | reverse complement strand
TAATAAAATGAAAAAAGAACTCAGAAAAGCAGTTATCGCAGGTAACTGGAAAATGAATAAAACTCCCGCAGAGGCAAAGGCATTTGCAGAAAACGGAATGACAGATCCGGCACTGAAAGGAGAATAACATGAGCAGAAATAGAGAAGAAATGCAGGATATCACCCTGCTTGGAAACCAGAATGTGAAATACGCGCAGGACTACGCGCCGGAGGTGCTCGAAACCTTTGACAACAAGCACCCTGACCGTGACTATTTTGTCAAGTTCAACTGCCCCGAGTTCACCAGCCTTTGCCCCATCACCGGACAGCCGGATTTTGCGACGATCTATATTTCCTATGTGCCCGATGTAAAGATGGTCGAGAGCAAATCTCTGAAGCTCTACCTGTTCAGCTTCCGCAATCACGGCGATTTCCACGAGGACTGCGTGAACATCATCATGAACGACCTGATCCGCCTGATGGATCCGAAATATATTGAAGTGTGGGGAAAATTCCTCCCGCGCGGCGGCATCTCCATTGATCCCTACTGCAACTACGGCAGAAAGGTGACGGTGTGGGAGTAGGTGGCATTTGACCGCCTTTCCAGGCACGATATGTATCCGGAGATGGTGGATAACCGCTGAATGCCGATCACACAAAGAACGTGCCCCCTGTACATGCAGCAGGGGGCACGGTTGTTACTGTGATTTTGCGGAATACAGCTTTGCAAGCAGCTCCACGCAGGTTTCCAATCCCAGTGTGCCGCTGTCGAGGCAGACGTGATAATTCTCAGCCACGCCCCATTCCGTATCCGTGTAGAAACGGTAGTAGGCACTGCGCCGCTTATCCTTATCGCGCAGGCGTTTTTCAGGCGCGACCTCACTTTCACCGTAAAGCTTCACGATGCGTTCCGCGCGTTTCTCCATATCTGCGTGGATGAATACGCGAAAACAGTCAGCCTTCTCACGCAGGATGTAATCCGCACAGCGTCCCACGATCACGCAGGAGCTTTGCTCTGCCAGATCAAGGATGATCTGCCGCTGGATTTTCCACAGATAATCCTGATTCGTCGGGTATGCTGTTCTGCCCGCAGAAAATGCATTGACAAACCAGTTGGAATGTGCAGTATATTCGCCCTGCTCTGCAATGTAGTTCTTGTCAAAGCCGCTTTTCTCTGCAAGCTTTTCGATCAGTTCGTTATCATAACAGGGGATTCCCAGCTTTTCGCTCAGAAGTCTGCCGATGGTTCTTCCGCCGCTTCCGAACTGGCGGCTGATGGTAATGACACGATTTCCCATAACTCTGCCTTCCTTCCATGCAGGCGGTGCAAGCCGCCGGCGATTCTATGAGTATCATACCATAATCCCCATGAAATGTCAAGTGATTTTTGTGATATTTGACGTTTATTACACGAATGGAAGTTGTTTTTAGGACAAGGTGCATAAATTTGATTTTTTTCTTGGAAAAGCCTTGACAAATCTTGAATTTCGTGATATAATATAAAAGCTGTGTGAGACACAGAGAATGTGTGGCGGCATAGCTCAGTTGGCTAGAGTACTCGGTTCATACCCGATTGGTCGCT
>CALGTT010000068.1 GCA_937901485.1 uncultured Ruminococcus sp. | reverse complement strand
CCGCATCCCTCCACATCATATTCAAGCAGTACATCGTCCCCGAACCGCGTGATCTCCGGACGGCTCAGACGGTATGCCTCGTCGGGACTTGCAACGCCCAGACCGCCGACCGCGGATTTTGCCGAGAAGCCGCCAAAAATTTTCGGAGCAATGTACACATGTACATGCTGCACAATGCCGCTGCGCAGAGCTGCCTCATGCAGAGCTGCGCCGCCCTCGATCAGCACGCTGTCAATGCCCAGCTCACCGAGCTTGTACATCAGCGCACGCAGATTCACATGCCCGTCCGCCTCCGGAATCTCCAGCACATGCACACCGCGCTGTTCCAGCACGGCACGCTTGCGCGGATCAATGCGGCTTGCCGCCACATAGGTGGGGATATCGTGTGCACTCATCACCAGACGGCACTCCGCCGGAATCTGGAGATTCGTATCACAGACGATGCGCGCCGGATGGCTGGGATTCTCCGCGCGGCAGTTGAGCATCGGATCATCCGAAAGCACCGTGCCGATCCCGACCATGATGCCTGCCACACGTTTGCGCGTTTCGTGGACATGACGGCGCGACTCGGAGTTGGAGATCCATCTGGAAAGCCCCGTTCTTGTCGCAGTCTTGCCGTCCGCCGTCATCGCCGTCTTCATCACGCAGAACGGTGTTTTTGTCTTGATATAGTGGAAAAACACACGGTTGAGCTGGTCGCATTCCGCCTTGCAGAACTGTGTGACCACTTCAATTCCCGCATTCCGCAGCTGTGCGATGCCCTTGCCTGCCACAAGGGGATTGGGATCATCTGAGCCGACAAAGACCTTAGCAATGCCTGATTCAATGAGTGCCTCCGTGCAGGGGGGCGTTTTCCCGTGATGGCAGCACGGCTCAAGCGTGACATACATCACTGCACCGCGCGGATCTTCCGTGCAGTGCTTCAGCGCATTGCGCTCCGCGTGCAAGCCGCCGCAGTATTCGTGATAGCCCTCGCCGATGATCCTGCCGTCCTTGACGATCACTGCCCCCACAAGGGGGTTGGGATTGACAAATCCAATACCATTTCTGGCAAGCTCCACGGCTCTCAGCATGAATGTTTCATCCCGCATATTCCTTACCTCCTATACAAAACGCCCCGAAACTGTGTTCGGGGCGCAGGTCTACAGTTGATCACATTCTTCTCCCATCCGGACTTTACCGTCGGTTCCGGAATCGCACCGGATCAGCCTGTTACAGGCTCACGGACTCATGCTGCTGCACTCACCGTCGGTTATGAATTGCACATACCCCGAAGAACTCAGATATTATCTATATTATACACGCTTGTTACAGAAATGTCAAGTGGTTTTTGCTTCCGAAGCCGCTTTCAGCTTGCAGATCGCTTCGCTGAAGCGCATTCGGATCTCCTGATCGCGCAGTTTTGCATCATTTGGAAGCTTTGCGGCATCTGCAAAACCGCCTGCCATTCTCGCATGACCGCCGCCGCTGCCGATGCCCTTCATGGCATCACGGATGATCGAACCCGCATGAAGCGAGGGAATCTCCGAGCGCACAGAGAATTTGTATCCGTCATCGCGCACCGCATACACCACGCTGAATTCAATGATATCGAGTGCGAGAATGAAGTCGGAGATCATCGCGATCAGCGCATCGGGACATGCAAAGGGGATGCAGGCATAGCCGGCATTGCCGAATACCGAGATGTTTTCGATCGCACTGCCGTATGCTTTCAGGTCGGTAAATTCCATTGTGTTGATCCGGATGCGGTCAAGCAGCTCATTGTCCGCGTAGGGGAAAAGCTTTGCGTACATATCCACATCAAACTGCGTCATGCCGCGCGTAAAATCTGCCGTATCCATCTTGATACCGTAAACAAGCGCAGAGGCGGTGTCACGATCCGGCACGATGTCATTGTCGAAGAAATACTCCGCAATGATGGAAGCACACGCGCCAACAATGCGGACATCCTTGTATTGATATTCGCAGGGGATCATGGTCAATGCACGCAACCTCATCACCGCACAGCTCGGTCAGATTGGAGTTGTACTTCTGTGAATCGACAGTGATGATCTTGTCGTGCTCCGACATGTCCGTCAGCTCCTGTATGGAAACCATCTCGATCCCGAAATTGGTGAGCATGGTCTTTGCCGAGAGCTTTTCTGCCGTGCCGTCATAACAGATGCACGCCTGAATGCCGAAGTGTGCAAGCAGCTTCTGGAGTCCGAAGGCGGATGCGATCGCATCCGGATCGGGGTAGTTGTGCGTCTGGATGTAAACCCGTTCTCCCGAAAGAATTTCTGCAAGTGTTTTCAGATCTTTCATTGAATTCCCACTTTCCTGTTTGTCCGCAGATGCGGCTATCAATATTATACCATATTGTCACCAAATTGTAATGAAAAAACTCTGAACAATCATTGACTTTTTTAGTATGCTAATGTATAATAGTAAATATACATTACATAAAAGGGGATGGGAGCAAACGTGGCATTACAACTGATCGTAGATCTGTATGAATGCGATCCGGCACTGCTGGATGATATGGAGCTTGTGCAGAGGGCAGCACGCGAGGCTGTGCATTCCATCGGCGCAGAGATTGTCGAAGAATGTATGCACAAATTCA
>CALGTT010000067.1 GCA_937901485.1 uncultured Ruminococcus sp. | reverse complement strand
AGTTTGCAATCTGTCCGTTCTTGGCCAGAGACATGAACCTGTCTCCGGTTCTTCCTTCACGGTAGCAGGCTGTACAGAAGCTTGGGATGTAACCAAGCTCCAGAAGCCACTGCATTACCTCATCCAGGGTTCTGGTATCGTTTACATCGAACTGTGCTGTTTCATCGTGTCTTTCCTCGGTGGTGTAGCCCCCTACGCTGGTTCTTGAACCGCCGCTGATCTGGGAGATTCCCAGGTGGAGCACCCGCTCCCGGCTGGCCTGGCTCTCTCTGGTAGAGACGATCATGCCGGTGTAGGGAACAGCGATTCGAATGCAGGCGATGATCTTTTTGAACGTCTCATCGTCGATGCCGTTGTCGAACTGATCGGGATCGATATCGTCGGCGCGCTTGATGCGCGGCACGCTGATCGTGTGCGGGCCGACGCCGTGAACAGCTTCGAGGTGTTCCGCGTGCATGAGAAGTCCCGCGAATTCGTACTTGTACATTTCAAGACCGAACAGTACGCCCAGCCCGACGTCGTCAATGCCGCCTTCCATCGCGCGGTCCATCGCTTCGGTGTGGTAGTCGTAGTCGTGCTTGGGGCCCGTGGGATGGAGCTTCAGGTAGCTCTCCTTATGGTAGGTCTCCTGGAACAGGATGTAGGTGCCGATGCCCGCCTCCTTGAGCTTGCGGTAGTTCTCCACGGTGGTGGCGGCGATGTTGACGTTGACGCGGCGGATGTCGCCGTTCTTGTGGTGCACCGAGTAGATGGTCTTGATGCACTCCAGAATGTACTCAATGGGGTTGTTTACGGGGTCTTCGCCTGCTTCAATGGCAAGACGCTTGTGACCCATATCCTGAAGTGCGATGACTTCCTTTCTGATCTCCTCCTGCGTCAGCTTCTTGCGGCAGATGTGCTTGTTCTTGTAGTGATACGGGCAGTAAGTACAGCCGTTCACGCAGTAGTTGGACAGATACAGGGGGGCGAACATAACGATGCGGTTGCCGTAGAAATCCTTCTTGATCTGCTCGGCAAGTGCGCAGACCTCGGCATTGAGGTCTTCTTCCTCACAGGCAAGCAGGACGCTTGCATCACGGTGATTCAGACCTTTGAGTTCCTTTGCCTTTTCGATGATGGACTTGATCAGTTCACGGTCATTCTTATGTGCCTCGGCATAGGCGAGGGTGTCTTCAATTTCTTCATGGCAGATGAATTCTTCTGCTTTACTGGATTTCGGATCGTACATAGTAAATTCCTCCTGAAAAATAAAATACCCGAACGCGGTCGGGCAGCCAATCTTTCATGTACAGCAAGGGACACTCCGCCTGCGGAGTGCTGCTCTGTTGGTTCTTTCACCTCATGAAATAATTTGGTGTCAGCCGCATGATTTGATGCCTTCCCGTCAGCACTGCTTTCAGGTCGGCTTACCTACAGGCAAAACCGGACAGAATTCTGTTCTGCTCTGTGTTTCTATTATAGCACACTTTTTTCAAAAAGTCAACGGCTTCGCAGGCGCGATAATATGGGAGTGAAGCGGTGGGAAGAATAACGGCGGCATGATCAAAAAAGAAAAATTTGTAAGAAACACTGGAAAAACAGATCATGATGTGGTATAATAGCGATATAGATATCTGTGGAGGAGGTTCATTATGAAATATCGGGAAATATGGATTGCAATTGCTGCGCTGGGAATGGCACTGGGTACGGGGTGCGGGATGGAAAAGATCCCGCAGAGCACACTGCCGGCGGTTTCCGTGGAAACGGCATCGACCGGACAGGCGCAGAAAACGCCGGATGCTGTGCAAAACAAGCTTGCGCAGATGACGCTGGAGGAAAAGGTGTACCAGATGTTCATCGTGACACCGGAAATGCTCACGGGAGAATCTCCGGTCACGCTTGCCGGTGAGATCACGCGGCAGTCGCTTGAAGCACAGCCCGTGGGAGGGCTGATCTACTTTGCGGACAATCTTGTTTCGGTGGAGCAGACTGAAACGATGATCTCCAACAGCCAGAAATACATGGCGGATGCTGTGGGCATCGGGTTGTATATTGCGGTGGATGAGGAGGGCGGAAAAGTCGCGCGTGCGGCGAAGAATCTCGGCACGACGGCGTTTTCCCCCATGGCAGAGTACGGTGCACGCAATGACCGCGAGGAGGCTTACGACATCGGGCACACCATCGGCTCGGATCTGCGGGAGATCGGCTTCAATCTGGATTTTGCGCCGGTGGCGGATGTGGATCTTTGTGACGGAAACGAGCTTGGCGACCGCATTTTCAGCGATGATCCGCAGGTCGTGGCAAACATGGTTTCCGGCGTTGTGGAGGGCTTGCAGGATGCGGGCGTAGCGGCAACACTCAAGCATTTCCCCGGACTCGGTGCGGAGGACGGCAATGCACATGACGATGCGGCGGTCACGATCGGCCGCACAATGGAGGAGCTGCGGTCGGCGGAATTCCTGCCGTTTTCCGGTGGCATTGCGGCAGGTGCAGACTTCGTGATGGTGGGACATCAGGTGATGACGGGCATTGGCGACACACTTCCGGCGGATCTGTCGCACAAGGTCGTCACGGAAATTCTGCGTGATGAACTGAAGTTCAGCGGCATTGCCGTCACGGATTCCCACATGATGAACACCATCACGGCAATGCGCACACCTGCGGAAGCGGCGGTGCTTTCGGTGCAGGCAGGCATTGACATCATCCTGATGCCGGATGATCTGACCGGTGCAGCCGAGGGCATTGTGAATGCGGTTCATAGCGGTGAGATCACAGAAGAACGCATTGACGAGAGTGTCCTGCGCATTCTTTCGCACAAGGCAGAGATGGGGCTTCTGAAAGAATAGCATACAAAAACAGGCTTCTGCACGGTTTGTGCAGAAGCCATTTTCATTGATCATTCGCCGCAAAGCTCCTGATAGAGTGCAATATATGCATCCGCAGAAGTATTCCAGCTATAGTCGCATTTCATAGCGCGTTTGACGAGAGCCTTCCACTGCTTCCGGTCATCATACGCCGCCTTTGCACGGCGGCACGCGCCGAGCATGTCGTGTGCATTATAGGTCTTGAAGGTGAAGCCGTTGCCGTCACCGTTGCCGTCGTCCGTCACGGAATCACGCAGACCTCCGGTTTCGCGGACGATCGGGATCGTGCCGTAGCGCATTGCCACCATCTGTGCCAGACCGCAGGGTTCACTCTGGGACGGCATCAGGAACATGTCCGCGCCCGCATAGATCTTTCTTGCCAGCTCCGGATGGAAGCCAAGCGTCACGCTGACCTGATCCGGATAGCGGTACTGCATTTCAGAGAAAAAGTCCTCGTAAATCTTCTCGCCGCTGCCGAGGATGGCAAATTTGCAGCCGAGTTTGAGGATGTCCTCAAACACATAGCGCACCAGATCCACACCTTTATGGGACACAAAGCGCGTCACAATGCCGATCACCGGCTCATCGCCCTCCTGCAGTGCAAGCTCCGCAAGGAGTGCATCCTTGCAGACTTTCTTGCCGGCAGGTCTTGCAGCACTATATTTCTTCGCGATCAGCGCATCCGCGGATGGATCGTACAGTGTCGTGTCAATGCCGTTGAGGATGCCGGAAAGCTTGTACTGCTTGTTGACGAGAATTCGGTCAAGTCCGTGAGAATACCATGGATCGAGGATCTCCCATGCATAGCTTGGGCTGACGGTGGTGATCTTATCAGCTGCCTCGAACGCGCCCTTCATCATATTGATCGCACCATCATATTCAAGAATGCCCATATGATACAGCGGTATGCCCATGACTTCGTTGAGGACTTCCCTGCCGTAATTGCCCTGATACTGGATGTTGTGAATGGTGAAAACATGCTTGATGTTCTGGTAGCCCTGCTGGTATTTATAGAAGACCTGATAGAATACAGGAATCAGAGCAGTCTGCCAGTCATTGCCATGAATGATGTCAGGTGCGAAATCAATATATCGCAGCATTTCCAGTACTGCACGGGAGAAGAACACGAATCGCTCGCAGTCATCATAGAATCCATACAGACCGTCACGTCCGAAATAATATTCATTGTCCACAAAATAATAGGTAACGCCGTTCCAGACTGCTGTGAAAATACCGCAATACTGCTTTCTCCATGAAACATCTACGGTAATATTGGTCAGGAACGTAAGCTGTGCACGCATTTCCGGACGAATGGATTTATACAGCGGCATCACAACACGGCAATCCTGTCCTTTGCTGTTGATCGCAGCCGGTAAAGAGCCGATGACATCTGCCAGACCGCCGGATGCAGCAAACGGTACTGCCTCACTTGCGGCAAAGAGAATATTCAAAATCCATCCACCTCCAAATTAAAGTTTTCCGTTCTTCTTGACATACAGCGGATAAGTGTCCGAACCATTCACAACATGCCCGTCAGAAACTTCTACATTCTTATCCGTAATGACATAATTCATCGAGCAGTTCTGCCCTACCTTTGTCCCCTGCAGGAGAACGCAGTTTTTGACCACGCTGCCCTTTTCGATCTTAACGCCGCGGAAGATCACGCAGTTCTCAACCGTGCCTTCAATAATGCAGCCGTCTGCAATCAGGGAGTTCTTTACGTTTGCCTCCAGACCATATCTTGCCGGACCGTTGTCACCGATCTTAGTGTAAATGGGAGCATCGGGCAGGAACAGTCTTTTGCGCACATCGCTGTCAAGCAATGCAAGGTTTGCTTCAAAATAACTCTTGTTGCTGTCAATTCTTGAGAAATAACCCTTATGCTCGTAACCCATGAAATTGAACTCACTTGCTCTTGCCTGCAGGCAGTCTGCAACGAGACTGTGCTCGCCCTTGCTTGCTGCATCCTTGACGAGCTTGCTGAGGAATTCACGGCTCATCACGAACATATCCAGAGAGAGATTGCATTCACCGGAGATCAGGGGATTGACCAGTACATTGGTGATCCTGCCGTCCTCGTTCATTTCCAGCACATTGATCGCAGAATCAGAATTGTTGTCCTCATTGTATATATATTTGCCATAAACGGTCGTAATATCCGCCTTGGTCGTAATGTGCTGTTCGATCACAGGACGGAAATCAATCGTGGTAACAAAATCGCAGTCGGACATGACCACATAATCTGCCTTAGAATGCTCCAGAAAGCTCCAGACATTATTCAAAGCTTCCAGTCTGCCTTTGTAGACACCTTCTCTGCTGCCGGTCTGGCTGAACGGGGGCAGAAGATGCAGACCGCCCTTCTTTCTTGCCAGATCCCATTCTCTGCCGCTGCCGACATGATCAAGCAGGGAGCCGTAATTTGACTTTGTAATGACACCTACTTCGTAGAAGTTGGAATTTACCATGTTGGAAAGCGGGAAGTCGATCAGACGGTATCTGCCGCCGAACATGATCGAACCCATTGTTCTGTGTGCCGTCATATCTCTGACGGATCTATCATGCATACTTGCGAAAATCAGACCGAGTACTTTTGTATTGCCAGCCATTGCGGAACCTCCTTAGATGTTTTCAGAAATAATTTGCTTCGGCAGAACGACAGCAGTTGAAGAAACGTTGACATTATGACCTACCACTGCAATGCCCCAGTCGTCTCTGTTTTCAACGCATTCGGGGCTTGTGCCGATCTTTGCTCCGGATTCTACAACACAGTTTTCACCAACAATGGCATATTCCACGACCGCACCGGACTTAACGATCGTCCCGGGCATAATAATGCTGGAATTCACAACTGCGCCTTCCTCAATGGTAACATTAGAGAATACAACGGAGAAATCCACCTGACCATTGATGCAGCTGCCCTCTGTGATCATAGAATTTTCGATGTGGGCACTCTCGCCGATATACTGCGGCGGCATATGGTCGTGGCGTGCATAGATCTTCCACTTGGGATCGTACAGATCCAGCGGATTTGTGGGAGAAAGCAGATCCATGTTGGCTTCCCAGAGGCTGTCGAGCGTGCCGACATCCTTCCAGTAGCCCTCAAATGTATAAGCATACAGACGCTCCTTGTTGGCGAGCATTGCAGGGATGATATCCTTGCCGAAATCCTTGGAGCCTGTATTGGCATTTTCATTCTCGATCAGATACTGCTTGAGCTTCTGCCATGAGAACACATAGATACCCATGGATGCCAGTGTGGACTCAGGCTTTGCAGGCTTTTCTGTAAATCTGACAACTCTGTTTTCCTCGTCGCAGGTCATGATACCGAAACGGGACGCTTCCTCCATGGATACGTTGATAACTGCAATGGTGCAGGCTGCCTCATGCTGCTCATGGTATTCCACGAGCTTGGAATAGTCCATCTTGTAGATGTGGTCGCCGCCGAGGATGATAACATGCTCCGGATCATAGCGTTCAATGAAGCGCATGTTCTGATAGATCGCATTGGCTGTACCCTGAAACCAGTCCGCACCCTCCTTGGTTTCGAACGGAGAGAGGACATGGACACCGCCGTACATTTTGTCCAGATCCCACGGCTGACCGTTGCCGATATAATCATTCAGCACGAGGGGCTGATACTGTGTCAGAACACCGACTGTATCAATACCGGAATTGGTGCAGTTGGACAATGCAAAGTCGATGATACGATATTTGCCGCCATAGGGTACTGCCGGCTTTGCTACATTCTGCGTCAGGGCATACAGTCTGCTGCCCTGTCCGCCTGCCAGCAGCATTGCGATACATTTCTTTTTTGCGTTCATAATTTTCCTCCTAAAACACGATTTTTATCATAATGCATTTGTTAATGAATACATATCATAGTTTTATGTCAATTATGCTTTCAGAACTGATCTCAGCGGATATGTGCACGCATGTCCGCTGAAATTCAAATCATCCGAACTTACTTTTTTGTCTTTTTCTTTGCGATCACTTTCTTGTCCGATGCAGCAGCTTTGGCACTGCGCACCTTACACGGAGAAGATGTGATCGTCTTCGGCGCACAGTATTTCAGATAGAGGACGGACAGCGGCGGCAGTGTCAGTGAGATGGACTGGTCAAAGCCGTGCATTCCGTATTCCTCGGAGGTGTACTTTTTCTTTGCAAGCCCTGCACCGCCGAATTCCTCCGCATCAGTGCTGAACAGCAGCTCATAATCACCCTCGAACGGCACGCCGATCTTGTAGTCATTGCGCTCAACGGGTACAAAATTGCATACAGCAATGAGTTCGCTGCCGTCATCGGCAATTCGCCGGAATGCAATAACGCTCTGCTTATAGTCATCGTGGGAGATCCAGCTGAAGCCGCTCCAGGAATCATCATTGTCCCAGAATGCGGGCGTGTCCATATAGAGCTTATTGAGCTTCTTTGCAAATTCGCGTGTTCTGCGGTGATCCTCATCCTCCAGCAGATGCCAGTCAAGCTGTGTCTGGTAATTCCATTCGTTCTTCTGCGCAAATTCCTGTCCCATGAACAGCATCTTCTTGCCGGGATGTGCCATCATGTAGGCAAGAAACGCACGGTAGGAAGCGAATTTATCGCCTTCAAGACCGGGCATCTTATTGAGCATGGAGCACTTGCCGTACACGATCTCATCGTGGGAGATCGGCAGGATATAGTTCTCCGAGAAGCAGTAGAAGAACGAGAAGGTCAGCTTGTCGTGGTTGAATGCACGGTAAATGGGATCGAGGGACATATACTGGAGCATATCGTTCATCCAGCCCATGTTCCACTTGAAATTAAAGCCAAGTCCGCCGATGTCCGTGGGCTTTGTGACCAGCGGCCATGCAGTGGATTCCTCAGCGATCATGAGAACATCGGGATGCTTGGCAAAAACTGCCTCGTTGAGATGACGGAAGAACTCCACAGCTTCCAGATTTTCGTTTCCGCCGTGGGCATTGGCAGTCCATTCACCATCGCGGCGGTCATAGTCAAGATAGAGCATGGACGCAACTGCATCCACACGCAGACCGTCAAGGTGGAATTCATCCAGCCAGTAGCACGCACTGGAGATCAGGAACGAGCAGACCTCTCCCTTGCCGTAGTCAAAAACACGCGTGCCCCATGCCTTGTGCTCCATCTTCTTCGGATCAGTATACTCATAGCAATAGCTGCCGTCAAATTCACACAGACCGGAGGCATCCTTCGGAAAATGCGCCGGAACCCAGTCGAGAATGACACCGATGCCTGCCTGATGGAACATGTCAATCATTTCGCGGAACTGGTCGGGCGTGCCGTAACGGGATGTCGGTGCAAAGTAGCCCGTTACCTGATAGCCCCATGAACCGTCATAGGGGTACTCTGTCAGCGGCATGAATTCCACATGCGTGTAGGACATTTCCTGCATGTAGGGAATGATCTGCTTTGCGAATTCCACATAGTTCAGCAGATTGCCGTCCTCATAATGCCGCCACGAGTCCATATGCACTTCATAAATGTTCATCGGACGCTTGTACACGACCTGATTCTTTTTCTGTTCACGCCATGCGTCGTCATGCCACACATAGCTGCTTTCGAAGATCTTGGATGCCGTTGCAGGTCTTGTTTCAAAATGCGCTGCATACGGATCGGATTTGACAAGGATCCGCTCGTCCGCAGTTTCAATGCTGTACTTGTATGCATCGAACTGCTTCAGACCGTCGATCACTGCCTCCCAGATCCCGTCTGCGATCAGCTCCATCGGGTTGGCTTCCCGTTCCCATTGGTTGAAATCACCGACAACGGAAACGCTCTTTGCTCTCGGTGCCCAGACGCGAAAACGATGCCTGCATACCCCATTCTCTTTGATGGTATGCACGCCAAAGAATTTATATGCTTCATTGTTCTTTCCCTGATAAAATAAATACAGCGGGAAATCATTTGGATTGGATGTTGTGTTTACATTCATGGCTTCTCCTCCCTTTATACTTATTTTATCAGAAATCACTCATTCTTGCAAGCGTTTTTCCTGCTTGCATAAAAATTTCATAATTTGTGATAATTGTGAACCTCTTGTTTTGTTTATTTTGACTATTTTCAAAAAGAAAAACCTGTCGAAATATAGTAATTCATAGAACGGATAATACTATTTGTTATATGTACGTTTTTTGTAAGCAAACGCAAAAGCCGGATACAATATGCATCCGGCTGCGGGATGTGGTTCAGACGGCTGTGCGCTCCTGCGGCAGCTTCTGTATCGCGGCAGCAGAACAGCGGACACCGGCGACAATGACGGTGATATCATCCTCAGCTTTGCCGGCATGGAACACATCCGCTTTTTCGCAGACCTGCGCGGCGATCTCGGAGAGGGGGATATTCTGCAGGAGCAGTTCCTTCATGAACGGGTATTCTGCTTCGTGGATGCCGTCGGAGATCATGATCACCCTGTCATCCGCAAAGGCGGAAAACGTCTTGCAGAACGGCTCAGCCTGTGCAACGATGCCAATGGGAAAGCTCGGTGCAGCAATGCGCATGACCTGACGGTGATGCCGGAACAGGGTTGCGGACGCGCCGGATTTATAGAGCTGGAGTTCTCCCGTATCGGGATCAAGCCGCAGGATATCGAGCGTGGCAAAGCTTTCCGTATTGGTTTCGGAGAGGAGAATGGTATTGGCAAAGCGGATGGCAGTTTCGGGCGGCATTCCGCTGGTGACAAGGCGGACAAAGGCGCGGACGGCGATCTGGGACACAAGGGATGCCGCAGAGCCGCTTCCCATACCATCGGAAAGGATGAGGTACTGACTCCCCTGCGCATCCGTGAATGCCTCGGATGTATCGCCGCAGCGGGCATAGCCGGGTGCGTGGACGGTGCGGATGACATGCTCAAGATGATAGGGTGGCTTCTGGTAAAAGCAGGTGCGCAGGACTCCCCCGCCGGACTGTGCGGGAATGCCGGACATTTCCACGCCGAGCAGTTCGGCAAGAAGCGTGCGCACCGCTGCATCGGGCACATCGGTGCGGGAATAGATCTCTGCGGCATATCTGCCGGAGCGCAGACGGTGCACAAAACAGCTCTGGAATTCACAGCGGCACTGGCGCAGGATGGACTGCAGACCTTCAGTTTCCTGCGAACAGATGCACATTTCACGCTGTTTTGCGGCATCCCCAGCAATATACCCAATAAGGCGGAAGTATTCAAGCATGACATTACGGCTCTGCGTCAGGTGGACGGAAGCAGTCTGTTCAAGTGCGGCACGCTGTCCGCACTGCCAGATGCATTCGGACATTCTGCCGCGCCGGATGCAGCCGTCGAGTGCCTCCGGAATGGGATTCGCAGCCGGATCGTGCAGGAGCTGGGCGAACGCCTGCTCGGTCTTTTCACGCCGCTGTGTCCAACAGAAGCTTTCGTTCTTGCAGCCGGCACAGAGCTGTGTTCTCACCTTGCGGACAGCATCGGCAGGCTTGGACGGGCGCAGATGCCCGATGACGGATGCTGTTTCCTCGCGCAGTCCTGCGATGGATTGGGAAAGGAAATGCTCGCGCTGGACGGTACAGCGCACTTGTCCGCCGCGCGGTGTGCCGAAGGTCAGGATCCGGCAGAGAGGCGCACGGCAGCAGAGGGCATATGCTGTACAGCCGAGAATCAGCTCAATGAGGATGCGCACAAGCTCCTGACTGCTGTCGAGGATGGCAGTACCGAGGAACTGCATGATGACGAACAGGGGGATATAGAGGGCATTCGGGAAGCGGCTGAGAAATCCGGAAAGCATTGCCGTCACAGGCAGAAAGAGCAGGGGCATTCCGAGGCGGACACTGCACAGCACCGTGCCGCAGGCAGTCAGTGCGCCGAGGAGGGTGCCGCCGTTCTGACGGAAGTGCTTTGCGGCGAGAAGGGTAACAGCCATTCCGGCGGCACGTCCGAGATTGCAAACGCCCAGATCCAGTCCGCACAGCGCGGTGATGCCGAGCAGATAGGTCATGGCAAAGGTAAAGCTTTTTCCGGCATCGAGCACGATGCGGCGGTGTTTGCGGTATGCCGTCCATGCATCGGACAAGAGAAATGCGGCTGCGCCGATCAGAAGGGCCTGCGCAATATACAGCGGCAGGATACCGCCATGCTCCGTGAAAAACAGGTCTGTCACAAATCCGGCAGCCGTGCAGGAGAGGATCGTCAGCATGGCAAGGACATGGGGACGGCGGGCTTCATAGAACAGGATGCGCATACAGGCGATGGCGACAAGGCAGGTAAGCTGGAACGCCATTTCCTGCGGTGCGCCGCGGCGGATGTAGGCGATCAGACTGCCGCAGAGCAGGAAGAATGCGTACAGCGGCGGACAGACACCGGCGATGGCGGCAGGCAGGGGCGAGGCGATGCCGCAGACCGTGCCGACGGAGAGCAGATAGCCCCCTCCGAGTGCGCCTGCACAGGCAAGGGGGACACGCACGGCTTCGCATCCGAGCAGTTTTTTGAGATGGTGCATGGACAAACTCCTCCTTTTATATGGTATACAGAATTTATCTCTATTATACCAGATGATGCAGAGAAGTTTTGTCGGAATGCTTTGCACTTTTCATGGGGATCACGGGGGTTGGACGGTATTTCCTGCGAATTGGCAGGAGTGGGGATATTGCCCAAAAAAGAGCCCGATACGCGGGGTATCGGGCGGGTTGATGTTATGAGTGCGTATCGGTCGCCACCTGATCTTTCCACACCTCAAACTGGTACTCCCCCTCCTCCGACGCAATGTCGTCGGGAAGCTCTGTGTCGATCACATAGGTGTGTTCCGTTTCGCGGAGGATCCTGCATCTCATAGATCCGATGCATGGCGGAACAAGGTCATCGCTATCGCTTATCACAGGCAGCTTGTCTGCAAAATGGTGCACATTCCCACGGCAGTCGGTCAGCTCAAAGGCAACGAAGATAGGAAAGCTCGTGTCAGTGATTTTTGTGATATTGACTTTTACGGATGCCATACCTTTTCTTCTCCTTTCAAAACCGACCTCCTGATCGTGATCCCGCCCGGATCCCAAACAACATACGCAAAAAAGGGTTGGCTTTCACGATTTGATATGTCACAGCCGATGCTGCCAATGCACAAAGCACGGATGTCACCAGCAGGACAACGGTATTTTCAAATAGCTGGTCAAAGAAATACTGAAAGAATACAATCCATATGAAATGAAACAGGTACAATGAGAAAGAGGATGCTGTAAGATATTTTGCTGCTTTATTTGAGTGATCCAAATACGCTTTTCCAAATACGAGCAGCGTCAGGATGCCAAAAACACCTGACAAGTACTTTGCAAATGTATTGAGCAAGTCACATTCCCATCTGCTCCATAAGGACAGATAAACATTGAAACCAGTTGATACCGCAAATACGATAAGATACAGATATTTCTTTTTTCCCAATTTTTTGATATTTTCTTCTTCTGAAAAAACATAATATCCAAGAAGAAAGAAC
This sequence comes from uncultured Ruminococcus sp., assembly GCA_937901485.1. Taxonomy (GTDB): domain Bacteria; phylum Bacillota; class Clostridia; order Oscillospirales; family Ruminococcaceae; genus UBA3855. The sequence continues at coordinate 1,909 of CALGTT010000067.1, read as the reverse complement.
AGCCAGTATGTGAGAATGCTCTTGCTTCCTAATTCCACAGGCATAAGCAGCATGGCGGCAATGCAGAATACAACGATCCCGAATGGCGTGAACGATTTCGCCTTGTTGGCAGAAACATATCGTTTCTGAAGCCAGATCACCCCGATACTAACGAGGCTTACAAGATACAGATACAGCAAAAACCAAAGATGACCAACAGTGAAGCCGCCGTCATAACCGGTAAGATCCGTCCATTTTCCAAAAAATACGGCATAATGTGAAACATAGTTTCCTGCGTATCCGTGATTAACATGATCGGCGATATACGTCATAAAAGGCATCATGGTGAGCGTTCCGGTCAGTAATGGCAGAAGCAGTTTGAAACTGCGCTCTTTCAGATATTCTCCGAAAGAACGTTTTGTCAATGCGAATTTTGCACTTATGCCTGCAAGAAGAAACAGAAGCGGCATGTACCACGGTGACGCCGCGACAACGATAGAAGAAATCGCCCTGTTTTCGCCAAGTAAAATATAATTGCCTTCTCCCCAGCAGTTCCACGCCATTGCCGCATGATATGGAAACAATAAAAGAATGCACAGCCATCTCAGATTATCAATATATGCTTTTCTTTCCATGCACCACCTCAAAAGAAAAATGGTTCTGTTCCCATCACACGGCTTCCCCAGCCAGCACATTCGCCAGCCGCACAAGCTCCTCCATGGTCAGCGATTCGATCCTTGCGCTTGCAGGGATCTCCGCCTGTGAAAAGATCTCCTGCATCCGTGCTTTCGGGATGCCAAGACCGCCGGCCAGTACGCCGGAGAGCTGTTTTCTGCGCTGGGAAAAGCCGACCTTGACCATACGGAAGAATGTCGCTTCATCCGCCACCTGCCACGGCTTTTCCTTGTGCAGGGTGATCTGGATTACCGCAGAATCCACGTTCGGCGCAGGCATGAAGCTGCCGCGCGACACCTGAAAGAGCGTCTTTGCCGTGCCGTAGAATGCCACTGCGACCGACACCGCACCCGACTCGCGGCTGCCGATGGGGGCGCAGAGCCGCTGTGCGGCCTCCTTCTGCACCATGACAGTGATGGTTTCAATGGGGAGCTTTTCTTCGAGCAGACGCATGATGAGAGGGGATGTGATGTAGTACGGCAGGTTTGCGCAGACGGCAACGCGCAGTCCCTTGAATTCCTCGGCGATGAGTCCTGCAAGGTCGTATTTCATTGCGTCACCGTGGATGACCTTCACGTTGTCAAATTCGGAGAGCGTTTCCTCTAAAATCGGAAACAGGCGGTCGTCCAGCTCCACGGACATGACGTGGTGGGCGGCCTTGCACAGGTGCTTGGTCATGCTGCCCGCGCCGGGGCCGACCTCCAGCACGTCGTCCTCCTTCGTCACGCCGGCGGCGCGCACGAGGGCAGCGAGGAGATCCTCGTCATAGATGAAATTCTGGCCCAGCCCCTGCTTGTAGCGCAGCTGGCTGTCGCGGATGCGTTCCTTGGTTTTGCTCATGGTTCTATCTCCAATCCGACTGGATGATGTGTTGGGGTCGTCCTATTATACCACACTTTACGCCCAAAGGAAAGCATGATATAATGTGCGAAAGAAAGGCGGGTGAATGCCCATGCGGCAGACCATGCGAGGTAACCTCCCGGTGCAGTGAGGCAGGCTGTATCGGACGGATCACACTGCCGTTGCTGCGCCTGATTCGTGTCATCGGCCCACATCAGCCTGAAAGCTGCTGTGGGCTTCGCGCCATCAATGCAAGCATTGACAGCGCTCGTCGAGCAAGCTCGACCTTAATGACATGAATGGAGGCAACCATATGAACCCCTATCTGAACATTGACCGACTTGAATTTATTTTGACCGACCGCTGCACGGGGCGCTGCAAGCACTGCTCTGTAGGCAACAGGGTCAAGCACCCC
>CALGTT010000066.1 GCA_937901485.1 uncultured Ruminococcus sp. | reverse complement strand
TCGTGAAAGGACTTCGCGCAGTGACGGACTTTGAATACGAATTTCAGATGGCACTCACCAACAAGGTTCTGTATGAGAATGCGGAAACCGTGTTTCTGACGACCAGCAAGGAAAACATGTATCTCAGTTCAAGTGTGGTCAAGCAGGTGGCATATTTCGGCGGTGATATCAGCCCGTTTGTACCCGCCTGCATTCTCGACACCATCCGCAGCCGACTTGTGAAGGAGGAGCACAAATGAGTATTGACGAAATTCTGGATGATATGGACGACCTGCTGGACAAGGCAGCCGGCGTTCCGTTCGCATCCCATAAGTCCATTATTGATGGCGAGAGACTCCGTGAGCTGATCAATGACGTTCGCCTGAACGTTCCGCAGGAGATCAAGCACGCCAAAATGGTCGAATATGACCGTGACCGCATCCTCAAGGAGGCAGAAGCAAGAGCAGAGCTGATCGTCCGTCAGGCAGAGGAGCGTGCAAAGCAGCTGATGTCCGAGGAAGCGATCATCCGCGAAGCCAAGAAATATGCAGCTGAGCTTGTGAACAATGCTAAGGCAGAATCCGAGGCAATCAAGAATGCAACGGATGTTTACATTGGCAAGCGTTTCAAGGAAGCCGAAAACTTCTTTTCCACAGGTCTTCAGGATGTGCAGCAGCGTAAGGCAAAGCTGGACAAGGTTCGCAAAAACAGCCAGCAGTCTTCTTCTCAGCCGACCGCATCCATTTCCAGAAAACAGGTTCAGGCACAGCAGAAAAATTCCAATAACTGATCCGATCCCCCTGTACTTCACAGGGGGATTTTTGTGCTGCTGCAAATTATTAACAGAATAAAATTTGTAAACTTAATCTAAAAAGTTCAAAAAAAGTTAAATTTAGTCAAGAAATTTTCAAGGTTTGTGTGCTATAATGAAACCAGAACAGGGGAACCCCCCAAAAATGATGTGCAGTGTATTCAAATGAACCCGCTGCTCCGGCAGCAAAATCAATGAAAGGTGGCAGATACTATGAAAACAAAAATGCGTAAGGGCAAAGTACTGAGTGCAATTTTGTCTCTGGTAATGGGCGTGTCCATGCTTCCGCAGGCTGCAATTGCGTCTTCGGCAGCTCCTGGACAGGTGCTCAGCGTTGGCAATGGCACAAACCAGCACAAGGGCGTGAGCGACAACTTCAGCTACGAGATCTGGATCGACAGAACCGGCGGCAGCGGTACGATGACCCTCGGACAGGGCGCGGAATTCAAGGCAGAATGGAGCGCAAGTGTTCCTTCCGGCAACTTCCTCGCACGCCGCGGTCTGGACTTCGGCTCCAGCAAGAAGGCTACGGACTATCCGTACATCGGTCTGGACTATGAGGCTGATTACCGCCAGACAGGCAGCGCAAACGGCAACTCCCGTCTCTGCGTATACGGCTGGTTCCAGAACAAGAACGCAGGCAATGTTCCGCTGGTTGAATACTACATCATCGAGGACTGGGTGGACTGGGTCCCGGATGCACCCGGTAAGATGGTAACCATCGACGGCGCACAGTACAAGATCTTCCAGATGGAACACAGCGGCCCTAGTATCAACAGCAGCTATGAAACCTTCATGCAGTATTTCAGCGTCCGTCAGGACAAAAGAAAATCCGGTCACATCACCGTATCCGATCACTTCAAGGCATGGGCTGATCAGGGCTGGGGCATTGGTAACCTGTACGAGGTTGCACTGAATGCTGAGGGCTGGCAGAGCAGCGGTGTGGCTGACATCACAAAGCTCAATGTTTACACAGATCCTTCTCAGGCTGGTACGGATAATCCTACCACACCGACTACACCCGTTGAGCCGGATGCAAATGGTTACTACTTCCATTCCACATTTGAATCCGGTAAGGACAGCTGGGAAGCACGCGGCGATGCAACCATCGCGGCAACGGGCACAGCAGCTTCCGGCAGCAAGGGACTGTATGTGGATGGCAGAACCGAAAGCTGGAATGGTGCGGCTTACACTCTCAATAGTTCCGCATTCAAGGCTGGAAATTCCTACAGCTTCAGCACAATGGTCATGCAGAATGCTGTTGCTTCTGAGGATTTCAAGCTCTCCCTCCAGTATACACTCGACGGTGAGGAAAACTATGCGACCATCGCAGAGGGTACTGGCGCAAAGGGCGAATGGGTACAGCTTGCCAATACAAGCTATACCATTCCGACAGGCGCAAGCAATCTGCTTCTCTATGTAGAAACAGCGGACAGCACCACAAGCTTCAGCATGGATGAAGCGATCGGTGCAGCGGACGGCACAAAGATCTCCGCATCCGGTAATTCCTCCACAACTCCTACCCAGCCGACAAATCCCAGCCAGCCGCAGGATCCGATCGAGCCGGGCGAGAACACCTACTATTTCCACGCTCCGTTTGAAAGCGGCACGGATGGATGGGAAGTACGCGGCAACAACAGCATTGCTTCCAGCAGCACAGCTTCCTATGCAGGCAGTAAGTCCCTGTATGTCAGTGATCGTACCGAAAGCTGGAATGGTGCGGGCTATGTCCTGAGCACTAATGCATTCAAGCCCGGTACGGCATACAGCTTCAGCGTAATGGCTATGCAGAATGAAGCAGCAACCGAGGATTTCAAGCTTTCTCTCCAGTATGATGATGCATCCGGCGAAACACAGTATGCAACCGTTGCAGAAGCAAGCGGCACAAAGGGTGCATGGGTAAAGCTTGCAAACCCGAACTTCACCATCCCTACAGGCGCATCCAATCTCCTGCTCTATGTAGAAACAGCCGACAGTACCACAAGCTTCTTCATGGATGAAGCAGTAGGCGCACCCAGAGGCACGATCGTCAGCGCATCCGGTACAGCCGGCGATGTGAATGCAGACGGCAAGGTAAGTGTTCTGGATATCATTGCGCTCCAGCGTTGGCTGTTCGGTCAGAAGGTTTCCATTTCCTCCGGTACAGCTGACATGGACGGTGACGGCGTTGTGAATGTATTTGACCTTGCAGCACTGAAAAAATATCTGATGAATCCGCCCGATGACTATGTAACACCGCCCACAGAACCGCCCACGACACAGCCCTCCACACAGGCACCGCCCGCGGCAGTTCCGGGACAGTGGTACAATACCGCAGATATCTCTTGGATCGACACCTCCAAGCCCATGGTCGCTCTGACCTTTGACGATGGTCCGGTCGGTACAGCAAGCTCCGCAACATCCATCCGCATTCAGGATGCACTGACGAAAAACGGCTTCCATGCAACATTCTTCTATTGGGGCAGCCGCATCAACGGCTCGAATGAAGCAGAGATCGCGCGTGCACATCAGCTCGGCTTTGAGGTCGGCAACCATACGATGAACCATCAGTATCTGACTGGTTTGGGCGGCTCCGGTGTACAGAAGGAGATCAACGACTGCAAGAGCATCCTCTCCAGAATCACAGGTCGTGACAACTTCCTCGTTCGTCCTCCGTACCTGGCTGTTGACAGCACTGTACAGTCCAACGCAGGCGCACCGCTGATTAACTGTGCATTGGACTCCGAAGACTGGAACAATGCATCCGCACAGCAGATGATCGACAAGATCAAGGCAGGTGTCAGCAACGGTTCTCTGGACAATTCCATCGTTCTGATGCATGAAACCTATGCTTCTACCGCCGAGGCTGTAGAGTATCTGCTTCCCTATCTCAAGCAGCAGGGCTGGCAGGTCGTAACTGTTTCCGAACTGTTCAAGGCAAACGGTAAGGAAATGAAGGATGGTCAGGTTTATACAAAGGCAAACTAAAACAATTCGAGCTTCCACTCCGTATCATGCAGGGTGGAAGCTTCTGTTTTGAAAATATATGGATAATTGTTGCATTATATTCATATTTCTCTGTTATAATGTATTTGATACCTGGGAGTGTTGACACGAAAATAATATGCAGATTTTCGAGCACAAATTTTATGCAGGCAAGGCGAAAAGGTGCAGGCAGGCTGTCGCCTGTCAAACCTTTTTAACGCAGGCTGCGTGAAATTTTGCCGAAAAGATGTGTTGTTAGGCTTAGTGTCAACACGACTTAGTTAAACCGTCCGTCCCAAAGCTCCGCATTCTTCAGATATTCCGGACGTACTGCCGGCACATAGAATGCGCCGTAATTGCGCACAGCGGTCGTTCTTTCAAAATCCGGTGAAATTTCGGCATAAATCCGATAATAGGGGAGATAGTATTTCTCACTGTTCCCCGTGCGGTAGATAAGCTCCACATATACCGCTTCCGGCGTGTCCATGCAGTATTCCTCCGGCACGGTTGACAGGTAATCCCCTGCCGCAAATGCTGCCTTTGCTTCCTCCACGGTCAGAATCGGATAATCCCCGACCTTGTGACTCCGGTCAATGCGCTTTTGCTCAATCAGCATGAGCTGGCGCACATCATCGCAGGCAATGCGCACGGTATCAAAATTGTAGTGCAGGATCTGCTCGGTCAGGTCGCCTGCGGCATCGTAAAAATGCAGAGAATGCGACACTTCCCCATAAATATTGTAATCTCCGCCCTCAACGCAGGCAGTGGGCTGTTCCATCCCGAAGCCACCGAGATACTCGTCCTGAAAATACTCCGCAGCCTTGACATAGACCTCGTATGCGTCATGATTCCCGAATCCTGCCCCCTG
>CALGTT010000065.1 GCA_937901485.1 uncultured Ruminococcus sp. | reverse complement strand
AGGCATCCTTGCACTGAATGCGGTTCTGCCGATCGGTGCAGCGGTGATTCTGGTGATCATCTCCATGGTGCTCACACTGATTGCAGGCATCATCCCGTCAAGAAGTGCAGCAAAGAAAGATCCCGTAGTGGCACTGCGTACTGAATAAGTGCGGATATGATAAATACCAAACCCCCGATGCATCAACATCGGGGGTTATTTTTATGCCTGCTCATCCGGCAGTATTTCCACTACTGACAGCTCCGGACGGTTGAAAATTCTCGGAATCAGCAGCATTCTGAACGGTTTTGCCAGACCGCGGCTGGTGATCTGCACGGTATCACCCTGTGTGCGCTGACCACAGGTGAATTCCGGAAACAGCCCCTGATCCGGTGCCAGGAGTCCCTGTTCCAGAAGCTTCGGGATGCGCCACTGTCCGCCATGTGCATGACCGGACAGCACGAGGTCAGCCTGTGTGCCGTATTCGGTGCATTTTTCCACGGTGGATGCAAACTGCTCCGGCTGGTGGACAAGAAGCACATTGTATCTGTCATCGTCAAGCGACTGACAGCAGCTTTTGAACTGATCGTAATTCTCATTTGCGTGGATGAAACCGCTGATCCGAAGCTCCTGACCATTCACCGTTACATCCATACCGTTTCCATGCAGCACAGGAACGCCGAGGGCTTCCACTGCATCGTAGAATTCCTCCGTATCCCTGCGGTCCACCTCATGATTGCCGGAGGTATACGCGCAGGGATAGGCTTCCTTTGTCATTTCCATCAGCCGCAGTGCATTCGCCGTTCCGCCGTACTGATCGACAGCATCGCCGCCGAACAGAACAAGATCCGGCTGTTCTGCCTGTATCTTTTCCCATATACCGGACTGATCGCTTCCGCCATAGGTACAGTTATGCAGATCCGAAACAAACACAATGCGCACAGACTCGGTGAGCTTGTCGGAAGCAAGGGTATAATGCTCGGTCTGAAGCGCGTTTCCGAATGCATTCATCGTGATGTTGAGAAGAATAAGTCCGGAAAGAATGCCCAGTCTGATTTCGATTTTCTTTTTCATAGTCACACCATGTTCCTTTATGATAATATACCCGTTTTATGAACAGGAATCTGTAACAATTATACTATAACCGGATGAAAAAGTCAATCATGCAGGCGAGAAACATCGGCATCGTGGGATCGTTACGGCAGCTCGGGATTGGTGTACTCCCCTACCTTCCAGCCGTCCGGCTCTTTCACAAGACGGAAAACATGCGGGATGTTTTCATCCCCGATATGGGAGTAGCAGGTGTATCGGATCTGCGTGTCCGTGATCTCGTCAAGCGTAATGTGATAGCCGGAATAGTCAAAATTCATGATGCCCTCCACACCCGAAAAATACAGTCCGTCGGGCATGTCGCGGTAATTCTGCGCAAGGTGCGTGCTGTCCTGATCGGCTGCATAGACCTCATAGAAGTCCTTTTGCACATCTGCCACACAGGTGACAGTCTGTTCCGTGACCGGAAACCACAGTCTGCCGTCCTCCTCAAAGCTCCTGCCCTGTACGTTCATATAGTCATTGCGGTAGGGGCCTGTGACAACGTAGCCGTCCAGCTCATATGCCGCCTGAAAATAATGATAGCCGGCAGTCAGTACGATGTCGGATTCCGCGGTTTCGAGTCCGCGCATCGGGAAGATGCTCCGGTCATACTCCGCACCGGGGAGCACTGCGTCTGCGGCAGTGGTCGTCTGCACGCTCTCTGTCATCTGCACTGTGGTCGTGGTGGTCTTCACAGCTTCAGTGGTATCCGGCGGCAGTGTCTGCGTTTCGGTGGGCTTTGTCGGATCGGACATGATGATCTCCTGCGTGCTTTTCTGCGGTGCGCTCGTCTGCTGTACATTCGTTTCTGCGGTAATTTCCGTGGCAGTATCGGATGCCTCCACAGTGATTTCCTGCGTTTCTGTCAGCACATGAAAAGTCTCCTCTGCCGGCTGTGTCACAATTGCCTGTTCAGTCACAGCAGTGGTAACAGTCTGTGTCCGAGTGGATGCCTTTGTTTCCGTTGTGGTCGTTTCCGAGCTGCCCGGCGCAGGGGATACGGACGGGAGCTTCTCCTGCCGCAGAAAGAAACACGCGCCGCCCACTACAAGCAGCAGACATGCGGCAAGTCCTGCATAGCGCATCCATCTGCCGCGGCTCTGTGCAATGCCAACACCGCTTGCTGTATCGGAAAATGCGGTCGTATCCGGTGTTTTGGAAAGCTGTTCTTCCATGCGTGCGGTGAATTCCTCAGTGCATCGGATGGAATCGAACAGGTTCTTGAATTCCTTCTGTGTCATGCTTCACCCTCCAGTTCCAGTCTGAGCTTTTCGCGTCCGCGTCTGAGCTGTGAGCCGATGGTGTTCTCACGTTTTCCCAGTATTGCGGCAATATCCTTGATCGAATAGCCCTCATAGTAATGCAGATAAAGTACGGCGGCATACTGTTCGGGCAGGGAAAGCACCTGCTCGCGCAGTCCGCTGTCCGAAAATGCGGATTCCTCATGGAAAAGCTCCGGAAGATCCTCCAGCTCCACGCGCTTATTCTGCTTCCAGCTCTTGCGATAGTTTTTCCCCCGATTGACTGCCGCGCGCAGGAGATACGCTTTCATATGCTCCTCATCGCGGAATTCCGGCTGTTTTTCGTGCAGTGCCAGAAAGACATCCTGTGTGATGTCCTCCGCTTCACTGTAATCTCCCGTACAGCAGTATGCCGTGCGCAGTACAAGATCACCGTATTTCCGGAATGCGGTCAATGCTGTATTTTCTTGCTTCATGTTACCACTTCCTTTATGACAGTCCCAGTTCTGCCTTAAATTCTTCCAGTGTCAGTTCACCGCTGAACGGCTGGTATTCTCCCTTTGCATAGGCGGCGGCTTGCTCAGCGGTGATCTCTACACCGTCCACATAATAGGCAGTGTAGCTCAGCTCGTCATCATACTCCCCCTCATCGGGGATGCCGTTGCCATTGAGATCGTTGAAATTCCATGTTTCGACCACATCCGTGACCTCCAGCGTTTTCTGCGGCGTGATGCTCATGTAGGTCGTGTAGCCGAGCAGACCTGCAAAATCATGGTTGTAGTTTTGCAGGCTGTTCATGCGTGGGATATACAGGTAGCCCGTATTGCCCATTACGCCGAAGCTCCAGCCGTCGATCAGCTCAATGGCTTCGCCGCCATCATAGGTGTACAGATAGAGCAGTGTCTGGAACGGGCTGACCGCCAGCTCCGGCACATCATCATCATCGAAGTAGATGAGCGAAAATTTCGCCTCCTCATACTCCCCTGCAAACTGCTCCGCGATCTCCAGATATGCCGCCTGCCAGCCTGTAAGGACGGGGGCGGCGTTCGTTTCCTCCGTTTCGGTCGGCGGCACGGTGTCCGTCATGATGGTACTGGTCTGTGCGGCGGTGGTCTGCACGGTCGTGCTGGTTTCGGTCGCTGTTTCAGCGGTGGTGGTCTGCGTGGTTTCCGTGACGACTGCGATCACAGTTTCAGTCACGGTTTCGGTCACAGCGGCGGTTTCCTGCGGTGCTGTGGTGGTTTCCTGCATCTGCGCGGCGGTGGATGCTGCCGGTACTTCCGTGCTGATCGGGAGCTGCTCCGGTGCACTGCCGCGTGTCAGGAAGAACAGTGCGCCGCCTGTGACGATCAGCAGACATGCGGCAAGTCCTGCATAACGCATCCATGTGCGCTTTTGCACTGTGCTGACACCGCTGATGGACTCCGAAAACTCACCTGCGGGAGGTTCAGCGAGCAGTTTTTCCATGTGTTCTGTGAACGCTTCACTGCATCTGACGGAATCAAACAGATCCCGGAATTCCTTCTGTGTCAAATTGATCCCTCCTCTCTGAGTACTTCCCTGCCCTCTGCGAGCAGGTTTTTGAGGTATTGCGGTGATTCGCCGAGGATCGCGCCGATCTCATCAAGCTCCATCCCCTCGTGATCGTGCAGATGGAGGACAGCCGCACAATCCGCTGACAGCTCCGGCAGAACGCTGCGGCGGCGGAGTGCCCTGCCTTCTGCGGCAGTATGATGCAGGAGAAAACGCTGTTCCTCCCCATCGGGAACGGACTGCTCCCTGAGCATCAGAAAGACTGTTTCCGTGATCGTTTCCGCATCCTGTATATTTCCTGTATAGCAGTATGCCAGCCGCAGTACCTGATCACCGTACTGCCGGAATGCATACAGCAGTGTATTTTCTGCATTCATGTTACCACTTCCTTTTCATGGGGATTTTTTCCCTCTGTTTATTACACAATGCAAAGTATGGTTTTTGTGCATCGGATGAAAAAAATGCTGTTCGGGGGAACAGCAGCCAGGCTGTCGAAAAAGCGGGACTCGGGGGCGCAGCCCCCGCTTATTCCTCCCCCGCTTGCGGGG
>CALGTT010000064.1 GCA_937901485.1 uncultured Ruminococcus sp. | reverse complement strand
AATTAATTCATTTGGAGTATGGATAGCAAATTCTTCTGAAACTTCTCCATTACTTGCACCATTTATATACGGAACACTTGAAAGACTTCTGCTTCCGTTCGGTCTGCATCATATGCTGACCATTCCCATGAATTACACCTCGTTCGGCGGCACTTACGAGATCCTCACGGGCACGAATGCCGGAACAGTCGTATTCGGACAGGATCCCCTCTGGCTTGCGTGGATCACCGACCTTATCCACTTCCGGAAAACCGGTGACACTGCCGCCTATGAAGCACTGCTTGCCGATGTTACCCCTGCACGCTTTAAAGTTGGGCAGATGATCGGCGCGTCCGGGCTTCTTCTGGGCTTTGCACTTGCCATGTACCGCCGTGTCGATGCTGACAAGCGGAAGAATTACCGTTCCATGTTTCTTTCTGCCGCACTTGCTGTGTTCCTCACGGGCGTGACCGAACCGATCGAATTCATGTTCATGTTCTGCGCTCTGCCCCTGTATCTTGTCTATGCCGTTCTGCAGGGCTTGGCGTTTGCTCTTTCCGGCATCATCGACCTGCGCCTGCATTCGTTCGGCAATCTGGAATTTCTCACGCGCGTCCCGATGTCCGTCAATGCCGGACTGACCGGTGACATTTTCAATTTTGTCGTCAGTACCATTGCATTCTTTGTAATTGGTTATTTTACGGCATATTTCATGATCGGCAGATTCCGCTTCGCCACCCCCGGCAGACTCGGCAACTACACTGCCGGCGGCGAAAATGAGGAGGACGGCAGTGTGAAACGCAACGCCAACAATGCGGATTCCCAGCCCGAACGCATCATTGCCCTGCTTGGCGGCAGAGAGAATATCGTTCTTGTCGATGCCTGCATGACGCGCCTGCGCGTGACGGTGAAAGATCCCGCGCTGGTCGCAGATACGGACGCATGGAAAGCGGAGGGCGCACTCGGACTGCTCAAAAAGGGCACGGGCATTCAGGCGGTGTACGGTCCGAAAGCGGATGTGCTCAAATCGGATATCAGCGATATTCTATAAAAAAATCCCTCTGCTGATGCAGAGGGAATATGCTCATCAATAGTTTTCAGCGTGAACCTCAAAATAGCTCTGCGGATGTGCGCATGTCGGGCAGATCTGCGGAGCTTTTGTGCCGACCACGATATGACCGCAGTTGCGGCATTCCCATACCTTGACCTCGCTCTTTTCAAATACCTGCGCCGTTTCCACGTTCTTCAGCAGTGCGCGGTAACGCTCCTCGTGCTGCTTCTCGATCGCAGCCACCAGACGGAATTTCGCCGCAAGCTCCGGAAAACCTTCCTCCTCGGCGGTCTTTGCAAAGCCCTCATACATGTCCGTCCACTCGTAATTTTCGCCCTCAGCCGCCGCTGCCAGATTCTCCGCAGTCGTGCCGATGCCGTTCAGTTCCTTGAACCACAGCTTTGCGTGCTCCTTCTCATTCTCCGCAGTCTTGAGAAACAGTGCCGCGATCTGCTCAAAGCCCTCCTTCTTTGCCTTGGATGCAAAGTAGGTGTACTTGTTTCTTGCCTCGGACTCGCCGGAAAAGGCGGCTCTCAGGTTCTTTTCTGTTTGTGTGCCAGCGTATTTGTTCATAGAAATTTCATCCTTTCGTATATTCGTCTGCGGTTGACCGCTATGAGTATTATATCATATTTTACTCAAAAAGTAAAGTGTTTTTAGCAAAAAACACAAATTTACGGAATTCGCAAAAATTGCCGTTTTGTTTGCCGTACCGCACTTGACAAGTATTTTCGTATCTGGTATAATATATATACCCAATGAGGGAGTAGCGGGCGTATCTTCTGATGCGCAGCAAGTCAACATACTGATCGTCCGATCTGGCTTGCTTTCATTCGCGAGACTCATGCGTAACCGGAATCGCTATGCATGGAGTCTGTTTCTGATACTAATCCCCCCTGACATGGCTTTTCGGCGATGTCAGGGGATATTTTATATTATGGAGGAATCTTATATGGAATGGAATGTTTTATTTTTCTGCAACAGCATCCTGCTCGGTGCAGGACTTGCAATGGATGCGTTTTCCGTGTCGCTTGCCAATGGTCTGAATGAGCCGGCAATGCGTAGGCGCAGGATGTGTGCGATCGCCGGTGTCTTTGCCGGATTTCAGGCAGCCATGCCCCTGCTCGGCTGGATCTGTGTACATAGCATCGTGCAGTATTTTTCGGCAGTGCAGTCCCTCATTCCGTGGATCGCGCTGGTGCTGCTGCTGTTCATCGGCGGCAAAATGCTCATTGAAGGCATCCGGAACAGGGAGGAAGAAAACGAACAGAACGGAAAACTGGGCGTGGGTGCACTGCTCGTGCAGGGTATCGCCACTTCCATTGACGCGCTGTCCGTGGGCTTTACGATCGCCGATTATGGCTTTGTCATGGCACTTGTCTGTTGCCTGCTGATCGCAGCAGTGACCTTTGCCATCTGCATGGGAGGACTTCTGATCGGCAGAAGATTTGGCACGAAGCTTTCCAACAAAGCCGCGATCCTCGGCGGCGTGATCCTGATCTGTATCGGCGTTGAGATCTTTGTGACGGGCGTGATCTGATGCTTGCATTTGGACGGCTTCTGTGCTATAATGAAAAAAACAGCAAACGGAGGTATCCCATATGAGTTATTCAGAAAAAGCAAGAACCCTGTTCAAACAGGGCTACAATTGTTCACAGGCAGTGCTGCTGGCATTTTCCGATGTGACCGGACTCGATGACCGGACAGCCCTCATGCTGTCCTCCTCATTCGGCGGCGGCATGGGCAGACTGCGCGAGGTCTGCGGTGCAGTCAGCGGCATGTTCATGGTCATCGGTATTCTCTGCGGTTACGACGATCCGGCAGACCATGCCGGAAAGTCCGCGCACTACGCAAGACTCCAGCAGCTTGCCGCACAGTTCCGTGAAAAGAACGGCTCGATCATCTGCCGTGACTTGCTCGGACTTGGCAGCGGCGCGGATCACCCCGTACCGGAGCATCGCACGGAGGCGTACTACAAGAAGCGGCCCTGTGCCGATATGGTCGCGGATGCGGCAGAGATCACAGAACAATATCTGCGGGAGATCGGTAAGCTCCCATAATGAAGCAAAGCCGTCAAAGGAATGCCGCATCGGTATCGCCTGACGGCTTTTTTGCATGTTGTGATAAAAAAATTTTCACAAATCACTTGACAAACTCCTATTTCTATGGTAGAATAAAAGATAACGGAACATTTGTTCTGTTTTGTGCACTGCTTCTGTACAGCAGTGCGGGTATTGAAACAACGGGAAATTTTGGAGGAGGATCAACATGGCATTCAGTGAAAATGTAATGGAACATGCAAGGTATGTGAACGGGGTATTTACCTATTATGCAGAGATCACCTGCGACACGGCGGCGGATATCCCCGATCCGGTGGAGCATCCGAACTGGGAGGCAGGCAGCAAGCTCTATGTACTTGAAAGCGGCGGTTCCTGCTACCGTCTGAGCAACAGCAGAGAATGGAAGCCTGTAAATTTCGATAATATCGGGGAAGGAGGTGAGGGCGGATTAGACCCTGAAAACTTTTACACCATGCAGCAGGTGGATGTGCTGATCGGCAATGTGCAGAATGCGGCGGATGCCAATACCGCGGACATTTCTGTATTGCAGGAAAATGACCAGCGCATGTCCCGCACCGTGACCGCTGCCACCGAGCAGGAGGTGCGCGAGGCTTTGCAATTTGCGGCGGAGCATCCGGGATGTTACCTGAGCCTGACGCTTGCAGCTGGTCTGAATGTGGTCGTACCGACGCTGTATATCCGTAATGCAACCATCATGATCGTAGGCACAAAAATTGATGATGCAAACTGCAGCACCATTACGTTTGAGCAGACAAGCACGACGAGCAACCTGCATTTGCAGAACACTTCACTGCTGCTGCGCAATGTCAGTCTGATCGGCAATCACAACCACTCGACCGGCGGCTATGGCATTGTTCGTGCGGAGTATGGATCATCCGTCACCTGTGAGAATGTTGTATTCGGGCAGTCGGACGATAGCCTGAATTTCGGCAATAACATCGAGATCCGTGACGCATCGAGGGCGTATATCGTGAACACAGTGTTCCGCTCACTGTCCACAGCTGCAAATGCCTGCGGTGTTTACCTCACATCGAACGGCGAAGCGGTGGCGAAAAATTGCAGCTTTGCGGAGGATTCCGCGGTGCAGAATATCGCAAGACTCGAAAGCGGCGCAGCCTTCAATCAGATCGGTACGGAGTACGGCGTGTATATGGCTGTTGGACATGCGTCCGTTTACAGTGTGGACGGCATTCAGCGCGTGCCGGTGGATATCGGTGCACTTGCAGCCGCCGCCAATGCGCAGTCCGTCATCACTGAGGCGACAGTCAAGGACAGGGTGGAGCTGGATGTGATGGAGGATGTACTGTTCTGATTGCTGACAGGTTATAAATATCATTTGAAAACGGGCTTCTGCGTGATGTGCAGAAGCCCGTTTTGTTACTTTTTGGATTTCGCAAGATAATCCTTTGTTTCCGCAGCCACCACACCCGACAGTGCAAGGAGTGCCACGATATTCGGCAGAGCCATCAGACCGTTGAAGATGTCCGCCAGATTCCACACAGCTTCCACCGTCAGATACGGGCCGATGAACACAGCGATGATGTACAGCCAGCGGAACACCACCGTTGCTGACTTGTTCGAGCCGGTCAGATAGGACAGGCAGCGTTCGGAATAGTAGTTCCAGCCGAGGATGGTCGTGAATGCAAAGAACACCAGACAGATCATCAGGATGAACGAGGACACACGCGCAGGGAAGGGGAGTCCGTACTGGAACGCCGCGTTTGTGATCTCCACGCCCTGCAGCTCCGGATTTGTTTCCAGACAGCCGGAAATGACGATCGCGAGTCCCGTCATTGTGCAGACGATGATGGTGTCGATGAATGTGCCCGTCATGGTGACAAGTCCCTGACGCGCCGGCTCATTCGTTCTTGCCGCTGCCGCCGCGATGGGGGCAGATCCAAGACCTGCTTCGTTGGAGAAAATGCCTCTTGCAATGCCGCTCTGCATGGAAGCGAAGACCGCGCCGAGCACACCGCCGCCTACCGCACGCAGACCGAACGCGCTTTCCACGATCCTGACAATTGCCGCAGGGATCTCCGCGATGTGCGTGATGAGGATCAGGATGCAGCAGCCGATGTAGAGCACCACCATCACCGGCACGACGATCTCGGAAACGGACGCAATGCGCTTGATGCCGCCGATGACGATGAGTGCCACGCAGACAGTCACGACCAGTCCCATGATGACCTGTGCCCATGTGTACTCCATCCCGAACAGCGCGATGGTATGCGCTTTTTCCGGATCAAAGAAGTTGTTTGCCGCTGAGGTGATGCCGTTGATCTGCGTGATCGTGCCGATGCCCATCAGACCTGCAAGCAGCCCGAACACCGCAAACAGCTTGCCCAGCCATTTCCATTTCTGTCCCATACCGCGCTCTATGTAATAGAACGGGCCGCCGAGGTACTGTCCGTTTTTGTCCTTGATGCGGTATTTGATGGACAGCAGACCTTCCGAATACTTCGTTGCCATCCCAAAGAATGCCGCGATCTCCATCCACAGCAGTGCACCCGGCCCGCCGGCAGCCAGTGCGGTTGCAACGCCGACAATGTTGCCCGTGCCGATGGTCGCGGAAAGTGCGGTGCATAACGCCTGAAAGCTTGATACCTCACCGCCTGCGCCCTCCTCGTCCTGAAACATGTATTTCAGGGCGCGTCCGAGCTTGTGCACCTGAATGCCGCGCAGACGGATCGTCAGCAGGATGCCGCACCCGATGATCAGAATGATCATCGGCAGTCCCCAGACAATGCCGTCCACTTTTTTGATAATTTCGTTAAAAGTTTCCATTGCTCTCGCTCCTTTTCAAAATTTCCTTTTCTATTGTAACACATTCTGACACAGATTGTCAATATTTTCACAAAGTTTTTGGGCGGAAACTTTGGCAGGGTACGAGAAAGGACTGCCGCGGTAATACGGCAGCCCTTTCTGTTATTCTTCTGTCAGAAGCCGGATCGCATTCTGATACTTTTCCTTTCTCTTCAGTGCCCGTTCATCCACAGTATCCATTCTTGTGAGGTCACTGTTATGGCGCAGGTCTGCGAGCTTGACGGCTCTTGCGATGGGGTTCGGTCTGACCGCTTTCACATATTCCGGATAGGGAACTGCCGGATCGTGCGTCAGAAGCTTCAGAGCTTCGATCACCGCAGACGGAAAGCCCTCCGCTTCAAGGTCGGCAAAGGTCATCTCCGTATCCTCGACCACATCATGCAGGAGCGCGGCGCAGGTGGAGAATTCATCCTCCATCTGTTCAGCAAGGTGCATCGGGTGGAAGATGTAGGGGATCCCGCTTTTGTCCGTCTGTCCGTGATGTACACGGTAGGCGAGCTTCATGGCTTGTTTGGTAAGAGGTGTGTAGATCATTGTGCATTCTCCTTTTCCAGAAATTCTTTTGCGGTGCGTTCCATGATCTCACGCGCTGTCTGCGCATCGGTGTCCAGCTCGCAGCAGGATGCGTGGAAATGTCCGCCGCCGCCGTGCACAGCGCAAA
The DNA here is from genome assembly GCA_937901485.1 of uncultured Ruminococcus sp. GTDB lineage: Bacteria > Bacillota > Clostridia > Oscillospirales > Ruminococcaceae > UBA3855. The sequence continues at coordinate 950 of CALGTT010000064.1, read as the reverse complement.
GCGCATTTGCCGGAATATTGCCGCTTGTCCGCGTCGAACAGCGCATTCTGCCGTCGGGCAGCTCGCGGATGGTCACGGCAATGCGCACGCCTGCGATGCTCTCGGCAAGGGAATTGATGCCCTCCAGCTCCGAATCGAGAATGTCCGCAGCTTTGAGGTCATCGAGCATGAGGATGCCCGTCACGATGCGGTCATCACAAGTGAAGTGGAAGCTGTCAGTCAGGATCTTCTCGATCTTCATGCGCTGGGGCGTTTTGTAGAACATGTTGCGTCTGGCGATGCCGAACACATCCGCGCCGTATCCGGCAAGTGCCGCCGCCGTTTCAAAGGACTGCCGGCTCGTGTCCGAGGTGCGGAAGCACATGGTATCCGTCACCAGTGCCGTGTACAGCAGGTCAGCGATCGGCTTTGTGATCTCCACGCCCATTGCGCGGATGACCTTGAACACGATCTCACTGCACGCGCCGCAGTCCTCCTCGACGTACTTATAATCCGCGTCAATGGAGTTGTTCCGGTGGTGGTCAATGCAGAAGGTGTAATGCTCGTTCTCATACGTCCCCGTTCTTGACGGCGCACAGCAGTCCACTGCAAGGTACAGCGGCGCGTTCAGCGTGTCCATCGGCACTTCATCCGTCATCGGGCGGTGGATGTTCGGAACGGCATCCCGTCCATGTACATCACAGCGCACGCCTGCCGCCTGCAAAGCAAGTGCAAGCGCGAACGCCGAACCGATGCAGTCGCCGTCCGGACGGATGTGGTAAATAATGCGGATCTCCTCACAGGTTTTCAGTTGTTCTGCCATTTGTTCGATCGTGACGTTCATGCTGATGCTCCTTTCTGTTATGCGCGGAGTTTCTGGCAAAATTTCTTGATTTTACGTTCATTTTCCGCATCCGGTCTGGCTTTCGGATCGACCAGATGCAGCGTCGGCACATCCGTTACACCCAGAA
>CALGTT010000063.1 GCA_937901485.1 uncultured Ruminococcus sp. | reverse complement strand
TATCAGGTCGCTCAGCTCTGGCAGCAGGAAGGCAACCCGCCCCTGCAGTCCCATATCAGGCAGCTTGGTGCAGAAGCACTGGAGGGTTCGTTCGGAGATTTTCTGCGCCAATATACAATCAGTGAACGTGACGGCTGGTATGCCATCGAATGCGATGCACAGGGGAATGCCCTCTGTGTGTGGTATTCGCAATCGGAAATCACCAAGGATGAGCTTTGGTATATTCCGTGGGAAACGACCTCCGAAGACCTCAGAAGTCCATTCCGCACAAAGCAGGCAGTGGTCTGCTATCCGCAGGAGGGCGGTACGCCAATTGATTAATCCGGTAATTGTATGAAAATGAGTCGGAACGCGCAGCAATCCGATTGCAGTCAGTGGAGGTGATCTCGGTCATGTTTTCAATTCTATATTTTCCGCTGCTTCTCCTTGTGATCATCGGTATGCCCGTCGCCATCCTCTGGCTGATCCGTCAGCACCATCTCAGCCGCGGCTGTAATGCCATCCATCATCTGCCGCAGGAAATGCGCGATCTGCTCAAAGCACCGGAATATCGCCGCTTTGCGGAATACCACGAAAAACGCGCCTACCGCATCCGTGCCATTGTACAGGGTGCGGGACTGTATTTGTTCATCCTCCTTGTCGGCATCATCCGCAGCCTGATCAAAAGCACCGATCCCGCATCCTTTGCGGCTGGCTCGCTTGTGCTCCTGCCGTTCATTCTGTGTTTCGTCCTGCGTGATATGCACCGCGCCGGAAACCGCACACAGGTCTGGTGCATTACCGCGTGCATGTGTCCGAATATGCAGGCGCAGAAATCCGAGGAAATGGTCTGCTTCTATGATCATCTGTGTGAGGAGTACCGCACCGCATTTGTACATATGCCCATTTTCAGCCGGAAATACGCACCGGACGAGCTGTTAGAGGTGCTTGCAGTGGAACGGGGCGATCATCTTCTGGTCTATCATGTCGTAAAGTCATAGCAGAACCTGTCACAAATTCCATGCCTTCTGAATAGGATGTAGCAAAGGGACGCTGTTCCCTTACTACACCATAGGAGGGCTATTATGAGCGATTTTACGCAAAACTGCGGCGATGCAGTGCCGATCAAGGTCAACCGCATCTTCGACAGCTGCAGTGACCGCGACTGTCTGTCCAATGTTCCGGTCATCCTTGACAGCGGCGAGCTGCCGTGCAATATCCATCTGGTCAAGACCAAGTGCGTCCGCGTTGCGGATGTGAGTATGCGTCTTGAACCCGTACCGTTCAACCGCGGTTTTTTCAACATCGACCTGACTTTTACATTCCGCGTGGAACTGCTTGGCTATGCGCACGGCTGTGAATGTCCGCAGCTCCTGACGGGCACTGTATACGCAAGCAAGAGCTGCATCCTGTTCGGCAGCGAGTCCAACACACAGACATTTTTCAGCGACGGCTGCCGCATCGGAGCTACGGATGCCTGCTGTGAGGTGGTCAATCTTCCGACTGCCAACGTGCAGGTCGTGCCGCCCATCGCACTGGAAACGAAGATCGGCAATGTCTGCAAGCCGTCCGATCCCTGCACGGATAACTGCTGTTCCTCCGTGCGCACCGTCATCATGACACTGGGGCTGTTCTCCGTTGTGGAGCTGACGCGCCCTGTTACCGTGATGGTACAGGCATTTGATTACACCATTCCCTCGAAGGAATGCTGTCTGGATGCGGAATCTCCCTGCGCCGTATTCGACCGGATGCGATTCCCCACAGAAGAATTCTCACCGGCATCCTTGCAGCAGGAGACTGCCGGCTGTGAATGTTCCGACCATGCGTCATAAACGGACTTCGGGCGGCAGACCAGCCGCCCGTTTTTCTGCCGGCAGAAAACGCTTTCTTTGGTGTGCTGTGATCGTTCTGCTTTGCATTCTGCTCCTGCTTGTCTGGATACGCATCGACCGCAGGCTGCGCACCGCCGCAGAAAAAGCGTGCGTGTATGAGTGCCGCGCCCTGACTTCGGGCATCGTGGCGGACAGCGTTGCGTCCGCCCTGCAGACGCTCTCGGAGATGGAGCTGACGTTCTCCGCGGTCAGCTATGACGGAAACGGGAATATTGCCGGAATACAGGCGGATCCCAAAGCCATCAACACCGTGCAGACCGTTCTGCTCGAACAGATCAACGCCGCACTCGCGCGTGAACGCAGTGCAGAGCTTTCCGTGCATCTCGGCACGCTTACAGGACTGTACACCCTGACCGGACGGGGCGCGGAGCTGCCGCTTCGCTATGTGCCGCGCGGCAGTGCGCAGGTCGAGCTGCACAGCGAATTTTCAGCCGCCGGCATCAACCAGACCATGCACACCCTGACTGCTGAGATCACCGTGCACGCTGGATGCAGTGTCCCCCTCTATCAGGCGGATACCACGGAGCATTTTACCTATCTGCTTGCAGAAACCGTCATCATCGGTGACGTGCCGGCGGTGCAGTGGAACGGACAGAGCATTCCTGCCGGATGATGCGGCAGGAATTTTTTTGAAAAAAGGTTTGCTATCTTCACGCAGATGTGGTATAATAATAGTGTATGCAATTTTGATGACAGGAGGCATTCCATGGAACGAGCAGCAGCAGAGCAGCGGATCGCAGAGCTTTCCGCTAAGCTCGAACAATGCAATTATGAATACTATGTGCTGGACAACCCCAGTCTGGATGACTATACCTACGACACCATGATGCGTGAGCTTCGCGCATTGGAGGAGGAGAACCCCGACCTGCTTTCTCCCCAGTCCCCCTCACAGCGCGTGGGCGGCATGGCATCGAACGCCTTTGAAAAGGTCAGCCATGCTGTGCAGATGCAGAGCCTGCAGGATGTGTTCAATTTTGAGCAGGTGGCATCCTTTGTGACAAAATGCCATGAAGAATTCCCCGATGCCGTGTTCAGCGTTGAGCCGAAGATCGACGGACTGTCCGTATCCCTCGAATACCGTGACGGCAGGCTCGTGCGCGGCTCGACAAGAGGTGACGGCTTTGTGGGCGAGGATGTGACCGCAAACCTCAGAACCATCCGTTCTATTCCGCTGACGCTTCGGGAAAACGTTCCCTTTGTCGAGGCGAGGGGAGAGGTCTACATGCCGCGCGAGCAGTTTTTTGAGCTGGTAAAGCAGCAGGAGGAAGCGGACGAGCAGCCGTTCAAGAATCCCAGAAACGCCGCCGCCGGATCACTGCGCCAGAAGCATTCCGCAGTGACGGCAAAACGCAAGCTTGACATCTTCATTTTCAATCTCCAGCAGTGCGAGGGACGGGAATTTTCCGCACATGACGAAACCCTGCAATTTCTGGAGGATGCCGGATTCCGTGTTGTGCCGAACCGCCGCATCTGTCAGAATACGCAGGAGATCCTCGATGCCATTGCAGCCATCGGTGATTCCAGAAATGACCTGCCCTATGACATTGACGGCGTGGTCATCAAGGTCAACGACCTTGCCCAGCGTGACGCAATGGGCGCGACCTCCAAAACGCCGAAATGGGCAATTGCCTATAAATTCCCGCCGGAGGAAAAGGAAACCGTGCTCCGTGACATTGAGGTCAATGTTGGCAGAACCGGTGCACTGACTCCGGTTGCCGTATTCGATACCATCCTGCTTGCAGGTACAAGCGTTTCGCGTGCCGTCCTGCACAATCAGGATTTCATCACGGAAAAGGACATCCGCATCGGTGATACCATTGTTGTCCGCAAGGCTGGCGATATCATCCCCGAAGTTCTGCGCAGTGTGAACCATGCGGATGGTGCACAGCCCTACCGCCTGCCGGAATGCTGTCCGGTCTGCGGTGAAAAGGCTGTCCGTGATGAGGAGGAAAGCGTCCTGCGCTGCACGAATATCTCGTGTCCGGCACAGCTTCACAAGCAGCTTGTTCATTTTGCATCACGCGATGCAATGAATATCGACGGTCTTGGCCCTGCCATCATCACCGCCCTGATCGAAGCCGATCTCATCTGCGATGCTGCCGACCTCTACGCACTCCAAAAGGAACAGCTGCTCACGCTGGAGGGTTTTAAGGAGAAGTCCGCAGAAAACCTGCTCCAAGCCATCGAAGCCACGAAAAACGCGCCGCTTGACCGCGTGATCTTCGCGCTCGGCATCCGCAATATCGGACAGAAAGCGGCAAGCCTGCTCTGCGCGCATTTCGGTTCACTGGAAGCAATGGAGGCGGCGGAGCGTGCACAGATCGCAGAGATTGAGGGCTTTGGCGAGATCATGGCAGAGCATTTCTACACCGCCCTGCATGATTCCCATGTCCGCGCACTGCTTGAACGCCTGAAAGCTGCCGGACTTGCAATGGCTTACGAAAAGCCGGAGATCAGCGAAAACGAATTTTTCACAGGGAAGACCTTTGTCCTGACCGGCACGCTCTCTCAGATGAAGCGAAGCGAAGCCAAAAAAGCCATCGAAGCTCTCGGCGGCAAGGTCAGCGGCTCCGTCTCCAAGAAAACGGATCATGTCATCGCCGGTGAGGAT
>CALGTT010000062.1 GCA_937901485.1 uncultured Ruminococcus sp. | reverse complement strand
CCCCGAACCCCTTTTGCGGAGCTATCGCTCCGCGTTTGATTTTAGGTTTTTCGACGGACTGAGGCTGCTGTATATATTGCGTACAGCAGCCTTTTTGTTATACGTTGGATGCGATCATGGTTTCTGCTGTCGGCTCTGCTGTGGCTTCCGTGGTCGGCTCATCTGTGATTTCCGTTTCCTCCACATTCTCCGCTGCCGTTTCCATTGTCGGCTCATCCGTGATTTCCGTTTCCACCACAGTCTCCACCGCCGTTTCCGTCGTCGGCTGTACCGTGGTTTCCTCCGGCGCATAATCGGTCGGGTGGATGAGGAAAACATCCGTCAGTGCCGTGGGCGTTTCAAAGAAATACTCACCCTTCGTGATCTTCTGCCCGATGTTGTACGGATGTGTGATTTCGGCATCCGCGCCAAATTTCAGGTCATTGAGCTGCATTTTGCCAATGACGTTCCCGTCCTTGTCAAGATCCTCCAGCTTCAGCCAGATGCCCGTTTCTGCATCGACCAGCACACGATGGCTTGCTGCATCAACGGAGTCAATGAACGCGCCGCCTGCGACCTCCAGTACGATGCACGCACGCAGCATTTCCTCACCGGAGCTTTCATCGGCACGATGGCAGTAGACATCCTTGCCGGCGATCTCCCACAGGCTGAAATCGGACAGGAAGGTTTCCATATAGAACGGCGTACTGCACGGAAAATCGCCGTTTCCGCGTCCTTCAAACAAAAATGCCTGCTCCGGCTGCATAAACTCGCCGATGTCCTCGCTGTCCGTGGTCTGGTAGTCGATCAGCCAAAGCTCACAGCCGTCGGCATAGTACCACTGATTTTCCTGTATTGCGATGGAATCGTTCTGATAGCCGGTAAAATAGGTGGCACAGCTATTGTAGATCTGTGCATCAAAGTCCAGCTCGACCACACCCTGCATTTTCAGCTCACTGGCATTTTCGGTGTAGAAAACCTCCGAAACATCGCAGGAAAAGCGTCCGTATTCCATCAGGTTTTCGCGCGACTTCATGCACAGATTCCAGACCTCGTCCTGCGTCCATGCGTGTTCGGGCAGGACTTCTGTTTCGGGCACAGCTTCCGCATGGCTTTCCTCCGGCTCGGAGATATCCTGCGCTGTTTCCTCCGCGTACTGTGATGCCGCAAGCTCCTCCTGCACGGGGGACTGTGACGGCAAGCCGCGCGTGAGGACTGCGCCCCCGATGCCGATGGCAAGAAGCAGGCTGGCGGCAGCTGCGGCATATTTCTTCCACGGACGGTGCACTGTCGTGACGGTGAAATGCTCCTCTGTCTGACTTTCCGGTGTGCCCATGCGTTCCTGTATCTGTGCAAAAATGCGGTCTTTTGTTTCAGCATCCGCAGGCGGTGAAAGCTCTGCAATGCGTTCTGCGGTCGGCTCGTCCGCGCCGCGCAGGATCTCTCCAATATGGCGTTTCTCTTTCATACTCATTCCTCCTTCAGGCTTGCAGATCCCAGTCAGAAAGCTCCTCTTTGAGCCGTTTGATGGCACGGCTGCAGCGCTGTCTGACTGCTGCTGCTGACAATCCTGTGCGCCTTGCGATCTCCTTGGCATCACAGTCGTAATAGTATTTCTGGATGAGGATGGTCGTGTCCGGTTCACCCAGCTCCGCGATCTTCTGCAAAAGCAGGGTGCGAAGCTGTGCATCCTCGGCATGTTCCTCCACCGTCTGCGGTGCGGACAGCTCTGCGATGCTGTCCATCGGTACGCTGCGGCTGCGCTGGCGTGAGAGAGCGCGTGCCATATTCAGTGCACGGTGCTTTGCGGCAGTGCCAAGATAGGCACGCACCGCGTCCTCCCGTATTTCCGGCAGCCGCGGCAGTACCTCGGCGAAGGTGTCGATCACACATTCTTCCACATCCTCCGTACTGCCGCAGTCGCGCAGGATACGCCGGGAGATGGCGTAAACATAATTGAAGTAGGTATCATACACCATTCTCTGGCGTGTTGTTTCCTCGTTCATGGGCAGGACTCCTTTCCATTTCTTTCCTGATGAAAGCTTTCACCTATACAGACACAGGGAACGGGGGAAGTGTGACATGTTTTTTCAAAAAAATCAGCTTGGGGGGAAAGGGGGCTGTTTTCTGGGGGTCAGCACCCCAAAGCTTACCCCGCACCCGCTGTATTTCAAGAGGAAAGGACGGCGTGATTGCCGTCCTTTCGTTCCTTATTCCGTCACCGTAACGCCGCCGTCGGTCCATGTGACATCGCCGCTGGCAGCCCATTCGTCGCTGTCATTGCTCCACACATGTCCCTTGTCCGCAAGCGACCAGTCAGCATACTCCACAGTATAGTGATCGCCCGCCTTGGCATCCTCCGGAAGTGTCACATCCACAAAAAGGATCGCGCCTGTCTCGTCGATCACCTGCGTGCCCGATGCCCACGCCGTCCAGATGAAATGCTGTTCCGGATTTTCCGCATGGTACACCGTCAGTGCCAGCGGTTCATCGGGCTTTTTCTGCACCGCAAAGGTACAGCGTTCATCCAGCTTCAGTCCCCATTCACTGTAGGTAATGCCCGCGTTCTTCACCAGATCCACGCGCACCGGAACGGTATAGTTCTGTGCTTTCAGGTCGGAAAGGGAGATTTCCACAGTTTCCACAGCAATGTGCATCTTTCCGGCATCGGCATTCTCTTCCTGTGTTGCCGCCTGTGTCTGCTCCGTCGCCTGTGCCTTTTCCGTACCCTGTGCCTGTGACGCAGAAGGTTCACCTTCTCCGCCGCCGCAGGCAGTGAATGCGCCCGCAAGCATCAGGGATGCAAGCAGAACGGCTGTATTTCTTCTTTTCATATTCATCCTCCTTATTGATTCTGCGAAACGCGCTTACCCGCGCGGGTTCCGCGCAAAACGCATGGAAATGTCGAAGCACTGCACCGAATGTGTCAGCGCACCGAGGGAAATGATGTCCACGCCGGTCTTGGCGATCTCGGCGATATTCTCCTCCGTCACATTGCCCGATGCCTCCAGAAGTGCGCGGCCTGCCGTGATCTCCACAGCCTTTGCCATGTCCGCACAGCTCATGTTGTCGAGCATGATCAGCTCACAGTTCACGGACAGTGCCTGCTCAAGCTCCTCCAGATCGCGCACCTCTACTTCAATTTTCGTCATATGTCCGATCTTCTCACGCAGAGCCGTCACTGCCGGCACGATGCCGCCGTACACATCAATGTGGTTATCCTTGAGCATTGCGCCCTCGGAGAGGTTGTAGCGGTGATTTCTGCCGCCGCCCACGATGACCGCATACTTCTGGAGTCTGCGCAGTCCGGGGAGCGTCTTTCGGGTGTCGGTGATCTTGGCGTTCGTGCCCTTGACAAGCTCCACGCAGTGATTGGTTGCGGTCGCAATGCCGGACATGTGCTGGAGAATGTTCAGTGCCGTGCGCTCGCCCTTGAGCAGCGTCTTGGTGTCACCGGACATTTCCGCGATGATATCGCCCTTTTTCACCTTGTCGCCGTCCTTCATTTTCGCGTCAAACTGTACGCCGCCGCCGACCAGCTCGAACACGCGCTTGGCAATGTCCAGACCGCAGACAACGCCCTCCGCCTTGGCGATATAGTACGCGCTGCTGGTGTGTCCGTCGGGGAGGAGGTAGTCGGTCGTCACATCCACATAATGGATGTCCTCCTCAAGGGCGGTGTTGATGATGCTGTCGATATAGCTCTGTAATAACTGCATGATTATACTCCTTTCTGTTCGACCATCGCTTCATTCAGGATCAGAAATGCCATGGTTGCGGTGGATCTGGCTTCTACATAATCGGCATTGATGCGGTAGTTCCCATCCTCCAGATTGTGGAGAATATCGCATACCCTGCCGAAATTTTCGTGTGTTTTTTCGCTGTTGGGGATGACAAAATAGCTCTCCTGCAAAATATGCCGGAGCTGTGTGCGCGTGCCATGCGGCACAGGCTCTGCGTCAGGATACACAGCAAAGGGCTTGAACTCAAAGCTCTGCGGTGCATCCGGAAGCTTCTGGGCGATATCCGCCGCCGCACGGCGGGAAAATACCAGTGCTTCCAGCAGAGAATTGCTTGCCAGACGGTTGTGGCCATGCACGCCCGTGTGGGAGCATTCGCCTGCGGCATACAGTCCCTCGACATTTGTCCTGCCGTCGGCATTCACCTGAATGCCGCCCATCAGATAGTGCTGACAGGGATAGATCGGCACTCTGTCCTTTGTCAGGTCATAGCCCTGTTCCAGCAGATTTCCGTAGATCATCGGGAAGCGGTTCCTGATGAAATCCGCGTCCTTATGGGAAATATCCAGATAGAAATCGGAAGAACCTGTGCGGCGCGTTTCGAGCACGATGGCATTGGACACCACATCACGGGGGGCAAGCTCCAGACGGTCGTCATACCGCTGCATGAAGCGTTCGCCGTCACAGTTGAGCAGGTACGCGCCCTCGCCGCGCACTGCCTCGGAAATGAGGAAGCACTCACGGGTATGGTGGTTGTTGAACGCGGTCGGATGGAACTGGATGAGGGAAAGTCCGCGGATCATCGCGCCCATGTTGTAGGCGAACATGATACCGTCACCCGTTGCAATGGCAGAATTGGTGGTGTACTCGTACACGCGCCCGATGCCGCCGGTCGCCATGATGAAGAAATGGCTCTGCACCGTGCGGTAGGTATCCTTACAGAGGGTAAGCGCGGAAAATCCGGTAGCAGTTTTCTTCACATCGCACAGGAGCGTGTGCTCGCAGATCTCCACATTCGGGAGCGTGCGCACATGTGCAAGGAGCTTGCGTGCGATCTCCGCACCGGTCGCGTCCTTGTGGTGGAAAATGCGCCGTCTGCTGTGTCCGCCCTCCAGTGTGCGGTGGTAGTCGCCGTCGGGCTTTTTGTCGAAGTCCACACCGAGCGAAATGATGCGCTCGATGTCCTGCGCGGCTTCTTCCACGAGAATGTGCACGGTTTCGGGGTTATTCTGGAAACCGCCCGCGATGTAGGTATCGTTTTCGTGGAGGGAGGTGCGGTCTTCGGGGGAATTGTACACGCCCGCAATGCCGCCCTGTGCAAGAGCCGTATTGCACAGTGACGCTTCGCGCTTGGTCAGCAGCAGGATCTTCGCTGTGGGCGGAAGATTGATCGCGGCATAGAGTCCCGCCGCCCCTGCGCCGGCAATGATGACATCATAGTTGTTTGTCATAGAAACATCTCCTTTTTGTTCCCTTTGGAAAGGGCAGGGAAGAATTCCCTGTATTCACGGCTTACAGCCGTTTATTGTTCAAGAAATGCAGTCAGTCCCTTGTCATATCCCGAACCGACCGCCGAGGCATACTGAAGCAGTATCGCCGCATCTGCGGCATCCGCACCCGTGCCGGTGACAATGGCAGCAGGTACAGCGGCATCTCCCTGCTGTTCAGCGGCAAGGACAAGACCATTGGCAAAGCGATGCTGGTAGAGCATCAGACCGCCCTCAAAATACATGCCGCGTTTTGCAGCATAGCTCAGCAGGTGCGCGGCATCCTGCGAATCAATTACGCCGTTACCGGAAATATCAGCACTGACGAGGTCGTCCTCCGTACTATTATAGTGAATGGTATATTCGGGGTTTATCAGTTTGGAAAATTCTTCAACCTGTTCCATATCTGCCTGTGTGCGGGGATAATAGATGTCAAGCTGTTTCGCTTCCAGAACGGGGATATTCACATTCTTCAAATTCTCCAAAAAATACGGCAGAATCAGTGTGCGCAGCGACGTACATTCCGCCAAGCACTGAAATGGCAGTTCCGGCATCATTTGCGGAAACCGGATAAATTCCACACTCTTGGTGCGCCAGAACAGATTATTTTCAGCTTCATATACGGTATCCGGAAAATAGACCATTTTCAGATACTGGGTGCGGGAAAACGCCTCTTCATTGATCAATTCAATGCCATCCGGTACAAAGAAAATCTTCTGTTGTTTTTGCGGAGGGTAGCGATAAAGGGTGGTCAGATCCTTATCATAGAGTATACCATCTTCCACAGTAAATGCAGTATTCTCCGGATCGACTGTAATTTCAGCAAGAGTAGGGACTTCATTTAATATGGCATTATTGATGCGCGTCAGATTCTTTGGAATATGCAGCGAAGTCAGACTTGTATATTCGAACGCTCTGCCATCTAATTCTATCAAGCTTTCCGGCAGTTCAATTTCTGTCAGATTGACATTGTAATCAAACGCCAAACATTCGATACATTTCAGCTGACTTTCCTCTGCAAAAGTTACCTCCTGCATGGAAACACAGTAACTAAATGCACAATACGCAATCGTCTCAACCGATGCCGGAATACTCACGGATACGGCATCGCTGCAGCCAATGAACGAATACTCTGAAATGTGTGTAATCCCCTCTTCTATCACGATCCGCTCGATCTGATCATGGAACAGATACCAGGAAGCAAGCTTGTCTACACCACGCGGGTGGTAAATTAACGTTCCTGTATCAAAGTAGCCGCCTTCAGTTGCAAAATCCGGCATTTCCCCCGTACCGCGAACATAGAGCGTACCATCCTCCAAACGCCATTCGATGGTGTCCGTCAGCTTTACCCACGCTTCCGCAGATGCCGGAAGTGCGGAAAGCATTCCTGTGCAAAGAGCAGCGGCAGTCAGAAACGCTGTGAATTTTCGCAGTTTCCTCATGCTTCCTCCGTTTCTGTCACCTGTACATTTCTGCCGTAGGTGCGGTTGAGCTTGCGAATGGAGGCGGCAAGCTCCGGTGTAAAGTCCGTACTTTCCGTGCGGTACTGCCAGTTGCCGCCGAGCACGGAGGGGGTATTCATGCGGCAGGTGCTGTCCTCGTGCAGGAAATCCTGCATCTGCGCCACCGCAAGCTCTGCAATGCTCTGCCAGCAGGCAGCGACCATAGCATCGGGAATGTGGGATTTTTTGCTCACGCGCAGGTATTTTTTCGCGTACTTGACAGTTTTCTTGTCCGCCGAAGCCAGCCAGCCGCGCAGTGTTTCGTTGTCATGCGTGCCGGTGTATGCCACGCAGTTGGGAGTCCGGAAATTATGCGGCAGGTGCTCATTTGAGGGATCGGAATCAAAGCCGAACTGGAGCACCTTCATGCCCGGATATTTCAGCGCGGCAAGCATCCGGCGCACGCCGGGTGTGATGAAGCCCAGATCCTCCGCAATGATGCGAAGCTCCCCAAGCTCCTTCTTTACTGCAAGAAACAGAGCCTTGTTCGGGCCTTTGCGCCATTTTCCCTTTTCAGCCGTCACGCTGCCGTAGGGGATGGCGTAGTAGCTTTCAAAGCCGCGGAAATGGTCGATGCGGATGATATCATAGAGCGCGGAGGCAAAGCGCAGACGCTCCGTCCACCACTGGTAATTGGTTTTCTTGTGATAGCTCCAGTCATAGAGGGGATTGCCCCAGAGCTGACCGGTCGGGGAGAAGGCATCGGGCGGACAGCCTGCCACCTCAACGGGCTTTTTGTCCGCATCCAGCGCGAACAGCTCCGGATGCACCCAGACATCCGCGCTGTCATAGGCAACGTAAATGGGCATGTCACCGATGATCTCAACGTGGTTTTCGTTCGCATAGGCTTTGAGTGCCTGCCACTGCTGCAGGAAGATGAACTGGATGAAGCAGTACAGCTCGATCTCCTCTGCAAGCTCGGTTTTCGCCGCATCAAGGGCTTTTTTGTCACGCATTGCAAGCTCCGGCTCCCATTCCTGCCACGGTGCGCCGCCGTGCTGGTCCTTGAGTGCCATGAACAGGGCATAATCCGGCAGCCAGCTTTTCTGCGCCTTCTTGAAATTCGCATAGCCGCGCACGGGCTTTTCCTGAAATCTCGCAAAGGCGCGGCGCAGTACCGTGATATTGCTCCGGTACAAAAGCTCATAGTCCACGCTGTCCCCCGATCTCTGCCAGAGCATGGACGCATAGTCCTCGTGCTCCAGAAGTCCCTGTTCCTCCAGCGTCACAAAGTCGATGAAATAGGGATTTCCCGCGCAGACCGAAAAGCTCTGGTAGGGCGAATCCCCGTAGCTGGTCGGGGAGAGCGGGAGGATCTGCCAGCAAGCCGTTTCGCTTGCTTTCAGAAAGTCCACAAATTCATAGGCTGCCTTTCCCATCCTGCCGATGCCGAAACGGGAGGGCAGGCTGGAAATGTGCATCAAGATACCACTTTTTCTCATGGGTTGCCTCCAAAATCATTAGAATTATCTGTCAGAAAATTCTGCACCGTGTCAAGCTTCTTCACCATCTGTCTTGTACGCACACCGACAAGCTTTTCCAGCTCATCGCTTGCGCTGTGCAGCTTATCCTGCGTTTTTGCCAGTGCATCGGCGAATTTATGGAACTCCGTGCGCACCTCGCCCAGCACCTGCCAGACCTCGCTGCTGTACCGCTGTACTGCCATACTCTGAAAGCCCATCTGCAGGGTGCACAGGATCGCCGCAATGGTGGTCGGGCCTGTCACGAATACGCGGTATTTCCGGAAAATTTCATCCGGCAGCCCAAGCCGCACCGCTTCGGTGTACAGCCCCTCGGTCGGAAGAAAGAGGATGCCGAAATCGGTCGTCTGCGGGGGGGCGATATACTTTGCCGCAATGTCCTGCGCTTCGGTGCGGATGCGCACGGCAAGCTGCTTCTGCATGTTGAGGATCGCGGTCTTATCCCCCGATTCATAGGCTTCCTGCAAATGCAGGTAGGTGTCACCTGCAAATTTCGCGTCGATCGGCAGAAGGACTTCGCCGTCCGCCTTGTCGGGCATCCGCACGGCAAATTCCACGATACCCTTGCCGAGCTTTGCATTCTGGATGTACTGCCCCTCGGAGAGGACATCCGAGAGCAGTGCGCCGAGCTGGATCTCCCCGATCTCGCCGCGCGTCTTGACATTGGTCAGGAGCTTTTTCAGATCGCCCACACTTCCGGCAAGATTCTGCATCTCACCCAGTCCCTTGTAGACCTGCTCCAGCCGTTCGTTGACAGCGGAAAACGCCTGTTTCATGCGCTCATCGAGCACCTTCTGCATTTTCTCGTCCACCACTGCACGCATTTCGTCGAGCTGTTTTGTCTGTTCCTGCTGCATCTGCGTAAGTCCCTGCTGGACTGTCTGGCGGATGGCAGAGAGCTTCTGTTCATTCTCCGTCGCAAAGGTGCGCAGACGCTCCTCGGTGCGCAGTGTGAGCGACTCACTGGATTTGCGGATCTCGCCGAGGTCATGGCGCGTGCGGTCGCTGATGAAGTCCATCTTTTCTTCCTGCGCGGCGGCGGCGTGCTGTGCATCCTCACGCAGAAGCTTTGCCATGCGTTCAAAATACTGTGACGCGCTGTCCTGCGAGGTCTGCACGGACGCGCCGAGCTGTGTGAGCTGTGCGCGGAGCTTGTCAAGCTCCTCTTTCTGCATGGTTTCCGGTGCACTCTGCCGGGTAAGTTTTCGCAGCAGAAGTGCCTGCACGATGCAGATGATGACGCACACGGCAAGCACCAGCCAGAGTAAAATTTCCTGCATAATTCGTTTCCTTTCGTTGTATAGATCCTGTCCGATCGGGCACAATTCCATTATCAACTACTGCATTCCGTGGAGGTGAACCCCAATGAGAACCGCAAAGCTGGGAATCCCATTCCTGATCGGATTTTTCCTGTACGCCATGATCGAGATCACCGCGCGAGGCTACACCCACTGGACAATGGCACTGACGGGCGGCGTTGTCCTGACGCTGCTGTACCTGCTGTTCAACGGTGCGCCCGACCGCCTGCCGCTGCCGGTACAATACCTGCTCGGCGCGGTCATCATCACCTCTGCCGAGCTTCTCGTGGGGCTTTGGGTGAATGAACGGATGCACTGGGATGTGTGGGATTACAGCGATGTGCCGCTGAATTTCCGCGGTCAGATCTGCCTGCTCTACAGCATTTTCTGGTTTTTCCTATGCATTCCGGCAAGGGTGATCTGCCTGAAGCTGCGTGCCTTTCTGGAGAGGTGGGAGTGAGGGGGCAAAGTCCCCTCACAGTATTATCTTATATTATACCATGCATCCCCCAAACTTACAAGCATTTTTGCAATTTTTATCCTACATAAAAACAGTGCATCACGCAGAATCTGTATCTTTATACAAAATCCAGTTGTCGGAATACAGCATATTTTACAAAAGAGCCGGAATCCTTTGGAATACCTTGACTTCAAATGAAAAAAATAGTATAATAGGTAAGGAATCCGTATGCTTTACAATAGGAAAGCACGCGGAGGTTCAATGAATTATTTTATTTTTTGATTACATTGGAGGTATTCAAAATGGGCAGAGTTTATAACTTTAGCGCAGGCCCGGCTGTACTGCCGGAGGAAGTCCTGAGAGAAGCAGCAGAGGAAATGATGGATTACCGCGGCTGCGGCATGTCCGTTATGGAAATGTCCCACCGTTCCAAGATGTTCCAGCAGATCATTGATGAAGCAGAGCAGGATCTGCGTGATCTGATGAACATTCCGGACAACTACAAGGTACTGTTCCTGCAGGGCGGTGCATCCCAGCAGTTTGCAGCAGTTCCGATGAACCTGATGAAGAACAAGAAGGCTGCTTACATCGTAACCGGTCAGTGGGCAAAGAAGGCATATCAGGAAGCACAGATCTACGGCGAGGCTGTAGCAGTGGCATCTTCCGCTGACAAGACCTTCTCCTACATTCCGGACTGCTCCGATCTGGACATTCCGGAGGATGCAGACTATGTATACATCTGCGAGAACAACACCATTTATGGTACAAAGTTCTGGACTCTGCCGAATACCAAGGGTAAGACTCTGGTTGCTGACCAGTCTTCCTGCTTCCTGTCCGAGCCGGTTGACGTTGAGAAGTACGGCGTGATCTACGGCGGTGTTCAGAAGAACATCGGCCCTGCTGGTGTAGTAATTGCCATCGTTCGCGAGGATCTGATTCCGGACGAGTGCCTGCCGGGTACTCCCACCATGCTCAAGTGGAAGACACAGTCCGAGAATGGTTCTATGTACAATACTCCCCCCTGCTACGGCATCTACATCTGCGGCAAGGTATTCAAGTGGATCAAGAAGATGGGCGGTCTTGAGGCTATGAAGGCTCACAACGAGAAGAAGGCTGCTATCCTCTATGATTTCCTCGACCAGAGTGAGCTGTTCAAGGGCACTGTTGAGAAGAAGGATCGTTCTCTGATGAACGTACCGTTCGTAACAGGCAGCGATGAGCTGGATGCAAAGTTCGTTGCAGCAGCAAAGGCAGCAGGCTTTGAGAACCTCAAGGGCCACAGAAGCGTTGGCGGTATGAGAGCTTCCATCTACAATGCTATGCCGATCGAGGGCGTTGAGGCACTCGTAGAATTCATGAAGAAGTTCGAAGCTGAGAACAAGTAAGCGCGGAGCCCGCGCCGGCAGACGCGTTTGCTGACCAACCTGTAAGGGTAAGTCGCTGTTTCGCGAGCAAGGTCATATAACCGCATATTCCTTTGCGCTTCGCGCAAGAGGAATATCGCTCCTGATAACAGTTTCAGCCTGCGTCGGCATTCTGAATTTTTGAAAATCGACAGCACTGCAAATTCTCCGCAGTGCTGTCCACATATACAGAATATGGAGGTATATCCCATGTACGATATCAAAACTCTGAACAAGATCGCTGCCTGCGGCACTGATCTGTTTGACAAGGCAAAGTATAATGTAGCTGATGATCCGGCAAATCCGGTTGCTGTTATGGTTCGCAGCGCATCCATGCACGAGATGGAATTCGGCAAGGATCTGCTGGCGATCGGCAGAGCCGGTGCAGGCGTGAACAACATTCCGGTTGACCGCTGCGCAGAGCAGGGCATCGTGGTATTCAACACACCCGGCGCAAATGCAAATGCAGTAAAGGAACTGGTTCTGGCAGGTCTGTTCCTGTCCTCCCGTAAGATCACCAAGGCGATCGAGTGGGCAAAGACTCTGAAGGATGAGGGCGATCAGGTTGGCAAGCTTGTAGAAAAAGGCAAGAGCCAGTTTGCAGGTCCGGAGATTCAGGGCAAAACTCTGGGTGTTATCGGTCTGGGCGCGATCGGCGCAAAGGTTGCAAATGCAGCAATTCATCTGGGCATGAAGGTCGTTGGTACTGACCCGTTCCTGTCCGTTGAGGGCGCACAGCAGCTCAACCACCACATCAAGGTTGTCAAGACCAGAGAAGAAGTCTATGCACAGGCTGACTATCTGACACTCCACCTGCCGTTTAACGCAGAGACAAAGGGTATGCTGAATGCTGATGTATTCGCACAGATGAACGACGGCGCAAGAGTGCTGAACTTCGCAAGAGGCGAGCTGGTAAACGATGAGGATATGCAGGCAGCTCTGGAAAGCGGCAAGATCGCTTGCTATGTGACTGACTTCCCGAATGCAAAGACCGTTGCAATGGACGGCGTAATCGCAATTCCGCATCTGGGCGCATCCTCTCCGGAGAGCGAAGACAACTGCGCAATCATGGCTGCAAAGGAACTGATCGACTACATCGAGAACGGCAACATCAAGAACAGCGTGAACTTCCCGAATGCAGTGATGAATGCAAACGGCACAAAGCTCTGCATCCTGCACAAGAATGTTCCGGCTGTGATTTCCACCATCACAAGCGAGCTGGCAGCTGCTGGTCTGAACATCGACAACATGGTGAACGCATCCAAGAAGGATTATGCATATACCATGGTTGACGTTGCAGGCGAGGTTTCCGCTGACGTTGCAGCAAAGTTCGAGGCAATGGAGAATGTGATCCGTGTTCGTGTGATTACAAAGTGATTTTGCTATATGACGCTTGCTTCGCAGAGCGTCATAGCGATTGAAAGACAAAAGGACGGTACGAAGCCGTCCTTTTTTTCTTTGAATAGCGATGATTCTGCTTGCGCACAGCGCAAAGGAATCATGCGATTCGGAAACCTTGCTCGCGAAACAGTCACTTCCCGTACAGGTTCGCTCCCAAACGCGTCCAACAGCGCGGTTGCCGCGCGCGCGCGTGCGCTATTCTACCTGTCTGCCCAGAAACTGCGCCGCCGCATTGACAAGGCTTTTCTGAAGTTCGGAAACCGTCTGGCGGCTGTCATTGGAGAGGAAGGTCACTGCACCGGTCACATCACCGGACGAGAGGATGGGCATACAGGCAAGGGCCGGCTGTTCGACACCCTCGACCGCATAGAATTTCCGGCTGGCATCCTCCGCGAAAAACTGCCGGCGGGATTCCATCAGCTCCTCCAGCTCCGGAGAAACCCTGCGCTCGCTGAATTCCTTCTTCGTCACGCCCGAAGTCGCCACCACATGATCCCGGTCAAAGACCACGACCGGACAGCCTGCCAGCTTGTGCATGATGTCAGCCACCTGATTGGCATTCTCGCTCATCTCACCGATCGCCGAATATTTCTTGAAGATCACTTCGCCGTCATTGCTTGTGTAGATTTCGAGGGGGTCGCCCTCACGGATCCGCATCGTTCTGCGGATCTCTTTCGGGATCACGACTCTGCCGAGATCGTCGATCCTTCTAACAATTCCTGTTGCTTTCATAGCATTTTTCTCCTTTTTTGCAAGATTGCAGGAATAGTATCTGCCGGAATCGGGGAAATATGCGGGGTGGAAATGGGAATTTGTGGGGGAAGGCAGGCAACATTTCAAAGAAAAGAAAATCCGCAAAACCTATTGACATTTTCCCCGTTTTGCCGTATAGTTAATATGGTATATTTTTTACCTTTTGATCTGATTTTATTGTGAAGTGTCGAAATCTGTCAGATTTTGGCATTTCTCTGAAAGGAACGTGTGAAATGGAGAATGTAGTCAGCCTGAAGGATATTGTGGTGGAATTTGAAGACGGCGAGCGCATCCTGAAAAGCATCAGTCTGGACATCAAGGACAAGGAATTTGTCACCTTTTTAGGCCCGTCCGGCTGCGGCAAGACCACCACCCTGCGCATCATCGGCGGCTTTATCGAGCCGACCAGCGGTGAGGTGCTCTTTGAGGGCAAGCGCATCAACGGAATGCCCCCGCACAAACGCAATGTGAACACCGTGTTCCAGCGTTACGCGCTCTTTCCGCACCTGAATGTCTATGAAAATATCGCATTCGGTCTGCGCGTCAAAAAGCTCCCCGAAAAGGAGATCCTCAAGCGTGTGGGCGAAATGCTGGAGCTTGTCAACCTCAAGGGCTTTGAAAAGCGCACGGTCAACCGTCTGTCCGGCGGTCAGCAGCAGCGTGTTGCCATCGCGCGTGCCCTCGTCAATCAGCCGAAGGTCCTGCTTCTGGACGAGCCGCTGGGCGCACTTGACCTGAAACTGCGCAAGGAAATGCAGACGGAGCTGCGCAAGATCCAGCAGGCAATGGAGCTGACGTTCGTCTATGTCACACACGACCAGGAGGAAGCTCTCACCATGTCCGACCGCATCGTGGTCATGAACGGCGGCGAGATCCAGCAGATCGGCTCACCGACAGACATTTATAATGAACCGGTCAACGCCTTCGTTGCCGACTTCATCGGTGAAAGCAACATCGTCAACGGCTGTATGCCCAAGGACTGCGTGGTGGAATTCACCGGCAGGCAGTTTGAATGCGTGGACAAGGGCTTCTCCCCGAATGAAACGGTGGATGTTGTGATCCGTCCGGAGGATGTCAAGGTGATCCCCGCGGAGGGCGCGAAGCTCACGGGCATTGTCGAATCCGTGGTGTTCAAGGGCGTGCACTATGAAATGGTCGTGGACGGCGTGGATCACAAGTGGATCATCCACTCCACCAAGGCAGAGCCTGTCGGCGCGATGATCGGCATGACATTCGATCCGTTCGATATCCACATCATGAAGAAAACGGAGGAATGAGCATGAAGCAGATGAAAATTTTCGCCGCCCCCTACCTTGTGTGGATGGTGGTATTCATTCTCGTGCCCCTGCTGATGGTGGCATATTTCGCATTCACCAACGATGAAGGACAGCTCACCATGCAGTATGTGTCCGATGTCGGGCAGTACGCCAATATCTTCGTGCGCTCGATCTGGCTGGCACTGATCGCGACCGTCATCTGTCTTGTGCTGGCATATCCGCTGGCGTTCATCCTCTCGCGAATGGACAAGCACAAGCAGGGCACAATGCTCCTGATCGTGATGCTCCCCATGTGGATGAACTTCCTCCTGCGCACCTACGCATGGATGACACTGCTGGGCAACAACGGCATCATCAATTACCTGTTCGGACTTGTGGGACTCGGACCGTTCAAGCTCATCAACACCTCCGGCGCGGTGGTGCTCGGCATGGTCTACAACTACCTGCCGTTCATGATCCTGCCGCTGTACTCCGTGATGGTCAAGATCGACAAGAGCGTCATTGAAGCCGCGACCGACCTCGGCTGTAATTTCTGGCAGACGCTTCTGCGCGTGATCGTCCCCCTGAGCTTGCCCGGCATCACCTCCGGTATTACTATGGTATTCGTGCCGGCAATTTCCACGTTCATCATTTCCCGAATGCTCGGCGGCGGTTCGAATCTGCTCATCGGTGACCTCATCGAAATGCAGTTCCTCGGCAACGCCTACAATCCCCACCTCGGCGCGGCGATCTCGCTGGTGCTGATGGTCATCATCCTGCTGATCATGACGGTCATGAACCAGTTCAGTCCGGATGATCAAGTATTGATATAAACGCAGAGCCTGCGTTGCAGTTTGTAGAAAATGTCTTTTTTCTGGGGTTAGCACCCCAAAGCTTGCCCCCACCCCAACCCCTCCCCCAAAGGGGGAGGGGCTATTTTTCGGGGACTTCGTCCCCGAACCCCTTGTGCGGAGCTATCGCTCCGCGTTTGTTTTTAGGTTTTTGACAGACAAAGCGGTATTGCCCTAAGGCAATACCGCTTTCATGGTATTATTTCGTCAAAGCTGCATAATAATCTTCCATCGTATCCGTACCGCCCGAACCTGCATATGCCGCATACTGGAGCACATATGCTGCGTCAGTTGCGTCAATATCGCCGTCCTTGTTAATGTCGGACGCGGAACGCTGGGATACGCTCATGCTCGCATTCGTGCCGGTTGCGCCGGCGTATGCTGCCGCCTGCAAAATCACTGCCGCGTCGCTGGCATTGACCTTGCCGTTCAGATCGGCGTCGCCAAGCCTGCCCACGGGCGTTGCTGTGTTGGAGTTGCCGGTGAATTGCACATTGGCATTCTTCACATTGTCGTTGGTCGTACCAAATCCAAGGTTTTTCCAGCTCTCCGGTGTGCCGTTATAGTACACCGTTTCAATCGGGCATTCTTCAAATGCATAGTGATTCAAGCCGGTCAGCGTGGACGGGAGGGTAATTTCGGTCAGCGATGTGCAGCCATGGAACGCACTCTGTCCGAGCGTCTGTGTACCCTCCGGAATGGCAGCGGAAGCCAGTCCCGTGCAGCCGCTGAATGCATAGTTGCCGATGTATACATTGGTATCCGTTCCCTCGAAGCACAGCGCGGTCAGCCCCGTGCAGTCCTTGAATGCGGATGCATAGATGAATTCCACACCCTCATGGAAGGTCACACTCGTCAGCTCCGTGCAGCCCTG
>CALGTT010000061.1 GCA_937901485.1 uncultured Ruminococcus sp. | reverse complement strand
GGCAGATATTGCCGATGCGAAAGCTGTGGCTGACCGCCTTTCTTTGGAATTCCACGTCTTTCCTATGGAACAAACCTTCCAGGCATATGTCATGGATGCCTTTGTTTCCGTCTATGAATCCGGCCTGACCCCCAATCCCTGCATCCAGTGCAACCGGCATCTGAAATTCGGCGCCATGCTGGAAACAGCCCTGGAAATGGGATTTGATTACGTGGTGTCCGGCCACTATGCCCGGGTCCGGCAGGATCCCGCTACCGGCAGATTCCTTTTATATAAGGCCCAGGACCGCAGCAAGGATCAGACCTACTTTCTCTACACGCTCACGCCCGGACAGCTGCGGCATGTCCGTTTTCCGCTGGGAGCACTGGAGAAATCCGAGGTGCGCCGCATTGCGGAGGAAAACGGCTTCGTTACGGCGAAAAAGAAGGAAAGTCAGGACATCTGCTTTGTACCGGACGGGGATTATGCCGCATTCATCAGCCGCTTTTCCGGCAGGAGTTTTCCGGAGGGTGATTTCACGGACATGCAGGGCAATGTCCTCGGCACGCACCGCGGCATCATCCACTACACCATCGGTCAGCGCAAGGGGCTTGGTGTGGCAGTGGGGCATCCGGTGTATGTCTGCGATATTGACACGGAGAAAAACCGCGTGGTTCTGGGAGAAAATGAAGATCTGTTCACCGACCGCGTGACGGCGCAGCGCGTGAATCTCATCACGGATCTGCGTGAGCCTGTGCGCGTTCTTGCCAAGATCCGCTACCGCCATAAGGAACAGCCTGCGACAGCATGGCAGACTGCGGACGGGCTTCTGCATGTGCAGTTTGACGAGCCGCAGAGGGCGGTGACATGCGGACAGGCAGTCGTGCTCTATGACGGCGACACGGTACTCGGCGGCGGAGAGATACGGGGAAAAGAGAATCATGAATAATATTGCCATCGCCTGCGGCGATGGATGAAAAGAGGGACGGCTTTGCGCCGTCCCTTCAGTCTGTCGAAAAACTTAAAATCAAACGCG
>CALGTT010000060.1 GCA_937901485.1 uncultured Ruminococcus sp. | reverse complement strand
AGTGACGGATTTTGAACAGCTATACAACACATACTTCAACGACGTTTATTTGTATATTCTGCGGCTTTCGGGCAACGAGCACATAGCCGAAGAAATTACAAGTGACACGTTCTTCAAGGCGATGAAATCAATCGATAGCTTTCGCGGAGATTGCGATGTGCGCGTTTGGCTCTGCCAGATCGCAAAGCACACTTATTACAATTACTGTACACGCAATCGGCAGACACCCGTGGACACCATCCCCGAAACCGTCGCGGACACCGGTGTTTCCATTGTGGAATCACTGGAGGATTCTGCGCAGGCAATGCAGATCCACAGGATCCTGCACCGGATGGAAGATCCCCACAAGGAGGTCTTTACCCTGCGTGTGTTCGGGGAGCTGTCCTTCCGGCAGATCTCGGAGATCTTCGGGAAAACGGAAAGCTGGGCAAGAGTGACCTATCATCGCGCAAAACTGAAAATTATTGAAGCTCTGGAGGAGGAAAACAAATGCTGAAATCCTGTGATATGATCAAAGACCTGCTGCCCCTGTATGCGGATGAGGTGTGCAGCGAAGAAAGCAGAAAGGCAGTTGCGGAGCATATTTCCGGATGCGGCACATGCCGTGCCATGCTCGAAAAGATGAACAAGCAGCTGGTGGTGAATGTCAACACCGATATCGGGACGCTCAAACGCATCAAGCGTCGGCTCCGGATCGAACGCATCGTGATCGGACTGGTCGCGGCAGGCGTACTCATCATCGGCGGCTGGATGAGCTGCTTCTATCTGCTCAATACGGACCAGACGATGGATTATGAGAAATACGACCTTGCGGAAAATGTCTATGCCGAGGAGGATGCCGAGGGCAATGTGTGGCTCGTCAAAAAGGGCAGTGCGATCGAGGCATGGCATCTCTACCCCAATGTCCGCGATGACAGCGGCAGATACATGGGCGAGGATGGCTTTGACAAGGACGCTGTGAACGGCTTTTCGGTCACGCTCAAGGAACGCAGGATCAATAATTTCTTTATACTTGAGGTGAACTCCGACTCTGCGCTGATGCAGGAACGCACGATGGTCGTAAAGGCGGACTCCCGCATCGAGGAGCTGTATTATTATGATGACAAAACCGATACGGAGCACCTGCTCTGGAAGAAGGGAGAATAACATGAACGAAAAGAAATTCTATCTTGCAGGCATCGTCGTGCCGATCGTCTGCATCGTGGCAGATATGATGTTCGGATAAATCGTACTGGGGCTTGTAACCGGTACTGTCAGCCTGATCCTGATCACATCACTTGTGCTGAATCTGCGAAAGCGCAGCTCCCACCGCACTGCCATCGGGATTACACTGAGCTGTGTGCTGGCTCTGGGTATCCTCGGCATTGCCGGCATTATGCTCTTTGACCTCTCTCAAAACGGCGCGATCTACGAGCGAGAGGGCATTCTGGGTGAACAGATCCTGCAATTCCTGTTCTGGTGATCCTCCCCTGCCCTTCCGATTGTTGGAAGGGGCGCAAAAACTGCATGAGATACGAAAAGGACTGCCGTCATTTCACACGGCAGTCCTTTGCTGCTGTTACATCGTCCCGTCAAATACCGTTTCTATGTATTTGCCGGAATTCTCAGGGGTATATACCCAGCGGTCAATGTGAGAGCCTTCATAGAAGTAACGGATCGGCTCAGGGGTGGTCACATCCTCGCAGACATCCACAAGGATCAGCTTGACCTTGAGTTTTTCCGGAATCAGTGCCTTGATATAAACACTGGTGCGCTGACCTGCCTGCACGGGCTGGCGAAGCTCGGCAAGTCCTGCCAGATTGGGCATCAGCTCAATGAAAACACCGTACTTTTCCACGGAACGCACGATGCCGCAGGTGGTTTCTCCCACATGGAACAGGGCTGCATTCTGCTCCCATGTACCCAGCAGTTCCTTATGGGACAGGCAGATGCGCTTACCCTGCACTGCCTTGACGATCACGCGGACGCACTGACCAACGGTGAAACGGTCGGACGGATGGGAGATGCGGGAAACCGAGATCGCGT
>CALGTT010000059.1 GCA_937901485.1 uncultured Ruminococcus sp. | reverse complement strand
CAGACGAACCGCTCCGTCCAATCCGCAGATCTTGCGGATTGCCGCATCGTCCAGCCAGCCAAGAATACAGGTGCCAAGCCCCTGTGCGGTCGCCTCCAGAACCATATGCGTGCTGACGATGGACGCGTCGATATCGGAGATCACCTTGCCGTCAAAGGAACGATGCCATGTGTTTTCGACATCTGCACAGATCAGCACAGCAAGCGGCGCGTCATAGAAATTTGCCGCATTTTTGAGCTTTGTCAGGCTCTCCTCACTTTGCAGCACGATCAGCTTGAATGCCTGTGCATTCTTTCCGGTCGGGGCAATGCGTGCCGCTTCCAGAATTCGTTCCAGCTTTTCCGGCTCTACCTTACGGTCAGTGTATCTGCGGGTGGAGCATCTTTTTTTCGCAAGTTCCAAAAATTCCATACTATTCATCCTTTCCTGCACACGCTATACCAGCGGTGCGCTGTTTTTCTTTTTCATCAGTCGGATATCCGAGCCGACAAAATGCATACATTCATACACGGCAAACAGTCTGGAAACAATACGCTCCTCGTACCGTCTGCGAATTGCCATCAGATCCAGATTGGTATTGATGATGGTCGGAAGCCCGCGGTTGATACGGGTATTGATGATGTTGTAGATGGTCGATATGTAAAAGGGGGTGTCAAACTCCGTGCCAAGGTCATCAAGGATCAGCAGATCGACGTGCAGCAGGAGATAGAGCGTGTCCATCTCCGAGCGTTCGCGTCCGAAATGCTCCCGTTCCACCTGCTGGAGCAGATTGATGATGGAGTCATAAATGACATCATACCCTCGCGAGAGCACCTCTGCAGCAATCGAAAGTGACAAGTGCGTCTTGCCGAGTCCCGTCCTGCCGTAGAATAAAAGGCTGGGGGAGTTGGTGGTGAATTCGCCTGCATAGCGTCTGCACGCGTGGAGGATCTGCTGCATGGTCTGGAAGCAATCCTGTCCCTGCTCATCCGTTTTTCCGCGGTAATAATCCAGCGAAAACTGGTCGAAGCTTGCCAGCGTGAGCTGTGCATATTCATTCATGCGGCTGATGCCGAAGGAGGCAATCAGCTTTTTGAGGCATTCGCAATAGCCGCCGTTGGCATACCCCGTATCCTGACAGCGTTCACAGGTGTAGTGCATATCGAGGTAGTCGGCAGGATAGCCATTGGCTTTGAGGAGCGAAACAGAAAGCTGCTGTGCTTCGAGATTCTGCCGCTTCAGGGCTTCCAGCCGTTCTTCGACATGTTCGCCGCTTTGGTAGGTATCCAGGATCTTGGTGGCGGTCTGCGCAAGCTGACGGTTGATCTCGGCAAGCTGCGGGATTCTGGCATCCACTTCTTTATACCGCCGGTCATTCTCAGATTTCGCATACAGCCGGCGCGAAGAAACGGTCTGCAATGCTTTCTGTAGAATCAGATCATTCATGGTTTACTCCTTTCTGAAGCGGTTCACAACGCTCAGGTATTCATCCAGCTCCGCGTGATCCTGTGCAGCGGACGGGAATTTTTCCGCCGCAGAAGCCTTGCGAAGCCGCTGTGCCTGTTCGGGATCGGAGATCCCCTGTGCCGCCCATTTTTCAAGTATGGTATTGATATATTTAAAATTCAGCTTGGAGATGCTTTCCAGCGTGATCTCATAGGCATAGCGGATCAGTTCCATCGAATATCCGGCTGACTGCCAGCCTTCTATGTATTTTTTCTGCTGTGTGGTGGGGGAGTGCTGCATCTCAAACATCTTCCGGATCTGGGAAATGTATCTGTGTTCTGCCGTCAGACGCTTGATCTCCGCTTCTGCCTGTGCGAGCGTCGTAATATCGTGTTCCATCCAGCTGATAGCGATGGATTCCGCATAGGACATGCTCACCTTGTCGATCGAAACGCAGTAGCCTAGCAGCAGAAGCAGGACTTCACTGCGCATTCCCAGATAGCTGTGGATCCAGATGATCGACCGCTGCTCCATATGGTTGAGAAGTCTGCCGAATACCTTTTCCACGCAGACAAAGAGATCCTTCAGCTCCTGCGACTGTTCCAGAGAATGTGCGATCTCCGAGGGATCAAGCTTGATTTCCTTACTGCCGCGCTGTACCTTTGACTGTGCAGCAGGCTTTGACGGAGTCCGTACCTCCGGCTGTTCGGGGACAGCGGCAAAATCAAACTGCGGTTTTGCCGCATCGCCGGCAGGCGGCTGTAAAATATTTGCCTGCACCCAGAACTGGACTGCTTCCTCCGCTTCTTCCTCCGACATGCGGAAAAACTCTGCGATCCGCGCCGTGCTCATATTCTGACCTGCATTGCGCAGCAGATACAGCAGTACTTTGAGCTGTGCAGCACTTGCCAGCCGGATGAAATGATCTGCCACTGCGGTCGGGACGGCAAACACATTTCCCCAGCAGCCGAAATTTACCTGATAATCCATAGTTACTCCTTTATTGTGATCTCAATGATCCCGTCATCATCCTCATCAGCTGCCGCCTCCGGCGCAAGCTGGTGCTGGTATTTTCCGCCAAACAGCAGGGAAAGCAGCCGCAAAGCGGAATGCACGATCATCGCAATGCCGATCAGACGGACGGTACTCTCCATGATCGTGGCAGGTCGGGTGATGACATACAAGCCGATTGCCGCGCCCGCTGTACACAGCAGAAGTCCCAGCCACCAGAACGGGTGTACATAGCGGAGCATGTAGTTGTTGTACATGCCCGCCGCTGAGCTGGTCAGCAGCCACGCGCCGAAGAAGATCGGAATCAGAAATTTGAGCAGTGTGGGGACAATGCCGAGCAGTGCACCGCCCGCCATGAAAAGAACGGCATACACACAGATCACATGGTTCTGCGGCTTTTTGATGAGAAAGTAAAGCAGCATTCCCAGTCCGGCGATCGCCAGCAGTGAACCAATCGCAATGCAGGTCAGCTCCAGAATATCGGGCTTTGCCGTCAGCAGAATTCCGACAATCAGGGCAATGATGGTCGGAAGCATAGTTTTCCAGAAACCCGGAAAAGCGATCAGCGCAAAAACCTTTTTCATAATGTTCCCTTCTTTCATTACAGCAGATGGAGGATGTAGCGCAGATGGAATTTCTGCCAGCGCGAAGCCTCCTGATAAATCCCTGCACTCAGTTTCTGCGCAGTCTGAAGCATCCGCCCGCGCTCCTCCTCGGAAATGGTGTGTTTACTGAATTTTGCCTTTGCTGCAATTTCCACAGCGTCCGCAAAGCTGTCATCCTGCAAATATTTGCCGCAGACCTCTGCTGCATTCTCTGCAATATCCGCTGTGCGCTGTGCGTGCAGATCTGCACCGCAGTATTCGAGAAGTCTGCAAAGATATGCATAAATGCAGAGCACTGCCGCGTTCCGGTCATCCTGCATAAACAGCCGTTTGCGCTTGCGGATGGCAAGCGTCCGCAGGAAGATCACAAGTCGGATGAGCAGGAAAACGAACAGGAATGCACCAAGTACAGCCAGCACGATCCAGAGTGCGGTAAGATCCTTTTTCTGCGCTGCATCGGGCGCGGGATTTGTACTGTCTGCGGCGGTCGCTTCGGTTTCAGCCGGCACATAGGATGTAACAACGGAGGTGACAACAGAAGTGATCGGTTCGGTGGTTGGCATCGTCGCATCCGTGGTAACGGGCTGCGGTGCATCTGTAAAGGTGAATTCAAACGGAATCCAGCCCCAGCCGGCAAGATAGACCTCCATCCACGCATGGGCATTGCTGTCGAGGATCTCCAGTGTATATGCATCATCCGTTTTTTTCAGGGAAGTGCTTTCCGCAAGATCGACCATGTAGCCCTCACAG
>CALGTT010000058.1 GCA_937901485.1 uncultured Ruminococcus sp. | reverse complement strand
GGTGTATTCCCTGTAAATCCAATTTATTCTCTGCCCGTCCAGCAGTAGGTGCACAGATTTTCCTCCGGCAGACCGATGGCTCTGATCGTACCCTCAAGCGTCTGGAATTCGAGAGAGGTCAGCTTGAGCTGGCGGCAGATCTCATCACGCAGACGCTTGCCGCGCTCAGTACTGGTATCGCAGTATTCGTCAAGGTGCTTCATGCCCTCCTCGCCCTCGAATCTGTCAATGACCTGACGGGCGATCAGCTCCATTTCAGAAGTGCTGCGGGAGAAATTGAGGTATTTGCAGCCGAACATGATCGGGGGACATGCAGAACGCATGTGCACCTCCTTTGCACCGTTTTCATACAAAAATTCCACTGTTTCGCGCATCTGCGTACCGCGGACGATACTGTCATCCACAAAGAGGAGCTTCTTGCCCTCGATCAGCTCATGCACAGGGATCATCTTCATCTTGGCAACGTGATTGCGCATTTTCTGGTTGGTCGGCATAAAGCTGCGTGACCATGTGGGGGTGTATTTGATAAATGGTCTTGCAAACGGGATACCGCTGCGGTTGGCATAGCCGATGGCATGGGGTGTGCCGGAATCCGGAACGCCGCAGATATAGTCAACATCGGGGAGTCTGCCTGCCTTCATGTCATTTTCCGCAAGGATCTCGCCGTTTCTGGTACGCATCGTTTCGACTGTCACGCCTTCATAGACAGCTGTAGGATAGCCATAATACGTCCAGAGGAACGAACAGATCGTCAGCTTGCCCGTGCCTTCGGCAAGCACCTCACAGCTCTGCGGTGTCAGCTTAACGATTTCACCGGCTTCCAGTTCCTTATAGATCTCATAGCCGAGCTTCTGGAATGCAAAGGATTCAAACGAAAGACAATAGCCGTCCTCACGTTTGCCGATGACGATCGGAAGTCTGCCGTGCTTGTCACGCGCCGCAATGATACCCTCCTTCGTCATGATCATCAGGGACATTGTACCGTTGATCCTCTCCTGCGCATATCGGATACCCTCAGCAAAACTGGATTTCTGCGCGATCAGTGCGCCGATAAGATCGGCAGAATTGATCTTGCCGCTGCTCATCGTTTCAAAGCAGGCGCACCCGTTCTCCATCAGCTCGTCCATCAGTTCCTTTGCATTATGGATAATCCCGACACTGCAAATGGCGTACAGACCAAGCTTGGAGCGCACGAGGATCGGCTGGGGATCGGTATCACTGATACAGCCGATGCAAAGATTGCCATGCATATTAGCAACATCCTGCTCAAATTTTGTACGGAAGGGAGAGCTTTCAATGCTATGAAGGTTACGCTGGAATCCGGTTTCGCGGGAATAGGATGTCATACCGCCGCGCCGTGTTCCAAGATGGGAATGAAAATCAGTTCCGAAAAAGACATCTACAACACAGTCATTCTCGGAAACTGCTCCGAAAAATCCGCCCATATTTTACTCCTATCAATGTCTTCGTGCTCAGG
Source organism: uncultured Ruminococcus sp. (assembly GCA_937901485.1). Classification (GTDB taxonomy): domain Bacteria; phylum Bacillota; class Clostridia; order Oscillospirales; family Ruminococcaceae; genus UBA3855. Next base: position 1,911 of record CALGTT010000058.1, on the reverse strand, counting down.
CTGGCACGAAGATTTTTCAATAATGTGATTTTGCTTTATTACAGTGCTTTTACCATTTCAGCAAGTGCTGCGTCCTTCTTTCTGACACCCTCTGCCATATCTTCCTTCATTTTCTGAAGGGCTGCTGCAAGGGAATCATCGGACAGTGCCAGCATCTGAACCGCGAGGATGCCCGCATTGCCTGCGTTATCAATACCAACGGTGGCAACCGGTACGCCCGGAGGCATCTGCACGGTCGCAAGCAGCGCATCCATGCCGTCAAGTGCCTTCGCCTTGATCGGGATGCCGATGACCGGAAGTATGGTGTGTGCAGCCAGTACGCCGCCCAGATGTGCTGCCATACCCGCTGCTGCAATGATGACACCGAAGCCGTTTGCGGCTGCATTTCTGGAAAATTCTGCCGCCTCATCCGGTGTGCGGTGTGCTGACATCACATGCACCTCATAAGGAACACCGAAGGATTTCAGCTTCTCTACCGCAGCCTTTACAACAGGAAAGTCACTGTCGCTGCCCATGATTACTGCCACTTTTTTTGACATAAGCTCCTCGTTTCTCCATGCATTGGATTTTCCGCAGCGAACTGCATGGTGTTTCTGCTGCTTTCTATTATTGCAGGGATACTGTGTGCAGCCCCCTGTTTTGCTGTATCCTGCATTTGCAGGAAAAACAATCACGGATTCTCGGACACCTGTGTCTGGATCGTACGATAATCCAGATCCAGAGAGATCAGTGTCATGCGGTTGGAGGCATTGCGCTGGAAAGAGAGCCGTACCTGCACGGACTGATCGACCTCACTGTCGGGCAATGCTGTTTCCGCAGTTTCGCCGGTCACTTCCTGTTCCGGAAGCGAAGCGTCATATTCTATGGTAAATGCGAAATCGTAGATCTTCTTTTCACGGTCGGACGATGAAAAGGAAAATTCCGATACTTTTTCGAATGTAAAGCCCTCAAAGCAGTTCATTTTGCTCAGACCGTTCAGATACTCCGGCTCAGTAATGGATGCCAGACGGCTGAAATCATTTGTGGTGAGCATGGTGAGGTAGTCGGACACGCATTCGTTGATGCGCAGAAGCTCATCCACCGTCAGCTCGGACAGATAGATGCGATTGGAAATATTCCATTCCAGCTCCAGATCGCGGATCATGCAGGAAAGCTGTGCTTTGCGGAATATCGGTTCCTCTTCGGCAATATAGTACGAAAACAGGCAGTTATCCTTTTCCAGAAGCAGCATACCATTATCATATTCCGCATCGTCCCAACTGCTCGAAAAAACCGGTTCAAAGCTGTTATTGTAGATGATACAGCTTTCGTCCTCCGCAGCTGTGGCAATGTAATAGTCATCCGTAATGCGCTCCATAGAACGGAACACGAACGGCAGCACCACATTTTCCTCGAAATCCACACCGCCGATGAGCACCTTGTCCTGCACGCGGCTGGAAACCAATGCCATGTTTTCAGTCACCATAAGGATCTCCATCCACTCCGGTTCAATGATGACAGTTCCCTCCGCATCAAGCAGACCATAATAGCCGCCCGCACTTTCAAATACCTGCATTCCGTTTTCGTAGGTCTTGACAAGTGCATCTATCTTCTCGCCGTCATCAATATTGCCGGTGTTTTTGGTCACATCAAAATAGAACCTTGTCAGACCGGCGCAGAGAATGATGATGGCAATAAACAGAAGCGAGATCAGAAATTTTGCATGATTGCTCACTGTGAGCCTCCGTCAGGATCAGGAATTCTGACGGGAACGATAGATTTCCTCGTTCTCACGCATCAGATAAACCGGACGGTGTTTGCTTTCAAGGTAGGTCTTAGAGAGGTACTGACCGAGAATACCGGTACAGAACAGCTGGAGACCGCCAAGGAAGAACATCGCGCACATGATCGTCGGGAAGCCTGCAACAGGCT
>CALGTT010000057.1 GCA_937901485.1 uncultured Ruminococcus sp. | reverse complement strand
GTAGGACACTGCAAGGTAATCATCGGCGTTCCCGACGAAAAGGATCAGAGAGAGCTTGCACAGAGAGTTGTAAACGACGGTATAAGCGTAAGAACTCTTGAAAAGCTTGCAAAGCAGATAATTATAATAGGATACATTCAGACTGTGCTGAAATCTTGTGGTCATAATGTGATGACGGTAATTCTTGAGTGCCTGCACCTCATGCAGTGCCAGAAGATCCCGGATCTGCTCGTAAAAATGATGCTCCATCAGATTCCGGCGTGAACCGGTGGCTTTGAGCCGCTCCCCGTATTCGTTCCGGACACATCTCTGTTTTTTCATACAAAGCTCCTTTCTTCTGCGGCGCATTCCGCAGGTGACAGCTTTATTATAACGTATCGAAGCTGTATTGTCAAGAGTTTTCAGATGGTAAATTTTGTAAAGTTTTATGCAGTGCTGCCTTAAAATTCTTTTAGATTAATTTAAGGCTGTTTTCAGAAAACAATGGTAGAATAACAGTAACCTCCCGAAAACGTTTCAAGAAGCGGGAGCAGATCATCCCCAAACCGATCCGCATGATAATATATGAAAGAAGGGTTACTATGCATCAAAAATTTCTGAAATTCATTGCCGCGATCGCATCGTTTCCGATCGCAGCAGCTCCCTGCACATTCCCGACCGTCAGCGCGGAAACGACTGCTGTCATGACCGCATCCACACAGCTCGCCAGTGCATCCGCGGTACTGATCGACATTTCTGCATCTGATTTCACCGACATCAAGGCTTCTGACTACAGAAGCAGCTGGAACCTGCTGGTGCAGACAGGTCTGTGGTACTGCACGCCCACATCCTGTGAAATGGATCTGAAGGCTCTCTACAACACCGTGATCGCCAATTCCGGTTCGTGTGCGCCGTTCTTTACGGCATTGTTCGGCAGTGTTTCTGCGGAAACACTCACCTATGCGGAGAATGTATTCACCATTACCGCAGGCATTTCCAGACTCGGTGATGCGCTTGCGGATGAAAACGGCGTGACACTGGAACAGCAGATCGAGGCAATTGCGGCGCAGTATGGCTTGACACTTGCTGACAGCGGTATTCTGGATACGCCTTGCGAGGTGGAGATCCGTTCGGATTTTGGCAGTGTGGGCACGACCGGTGCAGTTCGCCTGTCCTATGCGGTAAAGACCGAAGACGGTACATACACACTGCTGGGCGAAAACACTCTGTCCGACTACCTCGGCAGCAAGCTTGATGCCTACGCCGCTTCCCTGCCCGCAGAACAGCCGGAATTTGCCGCTGTTGTGGATGCATACCGCAGCAGTCTGCAAAGCGTTGCAGAGCTGGGTACTGCGGATTTCCTGCAAAAGGAGATCACAGTGACCGGCGTATCCCTCGGCGATGTTATGACGCAGATCGAAGCACGTTATCCGGACTATGCAGAACGTATCCCTGCTTCTGCGGAAACGGTCGCACAGCTCCTGGAAAGCAGCTGGAATTCCCTCATGTCACAGATCAACGCAAACGTTGTTCCTGAGGGCGGTGCGCTGCGTCTGGATGTACATGAGATCGCTGCGATTTTCGACAGCCTGACCGATGTGACACTGACAGTGCAGAATGGTACAGCGTATATTTCCGGTACGCTGGAGGATGCACAGAGCGACGCGGTCAAGGCGTATTATGCGGAAAATGCCGCTGCACTTGCGGCTCTGGCAGAATCCGCGAAGACGGCTGGCGATGCGGATTTCACAGGTCTTGCCGCATATGAAGCAGGCATGACACTGGAAGATACCGCAAAGCTCGTAGAGGTTTCCCTTCCCCTGAACATGCTCGAAAACGGCAGCGGCGATCTTTACTATAATGTATACAGAACCTACCGCTTCTCCGCGCCCGCTGTGACAGAAACCACACCGGCAGAGACAACGGCAGCTTCCGAGGAGACCACCACGGAAATGACGGAGACTTCCGAGGAGACCACCACGGAAATGACCGAAACTTCC
>CALGTT010000056.1 GCA_937901485.1 uncultured Ruminococcus sp. | reverse complement strand
ACCTCCCCCGCAAAGCGGGGGAGGGATAAGCGGGGGCTGCGCCCCCGAGTCCCGCCTGAATTAATAATGTTGCACTAAAATGATGCAAATTCGATTTGCTGAAAAACCCCCAAGATCCGAAGATCTCAGGGGTAAGAAAGTCAGTGCTTTTGCAGCATTCCGCCGATCCACTTGATGAGCTGGATGGTCGGGAGCACGAGGAGGGAAAGACCGTAAACGATCAGAATATGCGTCACATCGAGCGCAGCCACGCTGAAAATGCCATGCAGGAAGGGCAGCCAGAGCACGGCACTCAGGAGGAGGAAGCCGATGAGGAACGCGCCCTGAATGGACTTGTTGTTGAACATGCGCTTGGTGAAGAGGATCGCGCCGTCCGCCTTGCAGTTGTAGCTGTGCACGAGGCGCGAGAGGCACAGCACGGCAAATGCCATGGTGCTTGCGGCTTCGTGACTGATCTGCAAGCCGATGTAGTAGCCGATCATTGTGTACACCGCGATCACGATACCGCCGGTCACGATCTGGAGGAGTACGGACTTTGTGAGAATGGATTCATTCTTCGGACGGGGCTTGCGCTTCATCACATCGGGTGTGTGCGGCTCCATGCCCAGTGCGATTGCCGGCAGGGAGTCCGTCAGGAGGTTGATGAACAGCAGGTGCACTGCCTTGAACGGCACGGGGAGTGCAAGGATGGAGCAGTACAGCACCGCCAGAATGCCGGCGGTATTGCCGGAGAGCAGGAACAGGATGGAACGCTTGATGTTGTCATACAGGTTTCTGCCGTTTTCGATCGCCTTGACGATGGTTGCGAAATTATCATCCGTCAGCACCATGGACGCGCTGTCCTTTGCGACCTCACTGCCGGTGATGCCCATTGCCACACCAACGTCCGCCTGCTTCAGAGCCGGCGCATCGTTCACGCCGTCGCCGGTCATAGAAACGATATTGCCCCGCGCCTGCCATGCATTGACGATGCGGATCTTGTGTTCGGGGGATACTCTTGCGTATACGGATACCTTTTCCACGAAATCCTGCAATTCCTCATCGGAAAGGTTCTCGATCGCCGCACCCTCTACGGCAATGTGCTCCTCATCGAGAATGCCGATCTGCTTTGCAATGGCAGAAGCAGTGATCAGGTGGTCGCCCGTGATCATGATCGGACGGATGCCGGCGGACTTGCATTTTGCCACCGCATCCGCGGATTCTACACGGGGCGGATCCTGCATTGCAAACAGTCCCAGCAGGATATAGCCGTTTTCATCGGAAAGGGAAACATCGGGGGAAGGGACATCGCGCTCACAGAGAGCCAGCACACGCAGTCCCTGCTCGGAGAGCTGTAAATTGGTCGAACGCAGGATCTCCGCATCCTCCGCAGTAAACGCGCGCTTGCCATCCGCAGTTTTCATCTCCAGAATGCGCGGGATCAGTACATCCACCGCACCCTTGGTGAGCATCTTGTAATTGCTGCCGATCTTGTGGATCGTGGACATGAGCTTTCTGTCGGAGTCAAACGGCAGTTCACCCAGACGCTCGAATTTTCCGCGGTATTCAAGGGACGTGATGCCGTGCTTTTCGGCATAGTTGACCAGTGCGACCTCGGTCGGATCACCGATCTCCTCGCCGTCCCTGACTGTCGCGTCATTGCACAGCAGACCGTCAATGACGAGCTGCTTCTGACGCTCGGTGAGTGCGTCATTCTCGTCAATGAGCCGGTTGTCAAAGAAGATCTTGCGGATGGTCATCTTGTTCTGTGTCAGTGTACCGGTCTTGTCGGAGCAGATGATGGACACACTGCCCAGACCTTCGACCGCCTGCAGTTTCCGGATGATGGCGTTTTCCTTTGCAAGCTTCTGCGTACCCATCGCCAGCACGATGGTCACGATGGAGCTGAGGGCCTCCGGAATCGCCGCAACTGCGAGCGCGACAGCAAATACAAACGCATCCACGGGCGGATTGCCGCGAAACAGACTCAGCGCGAATACCAGTGCACAGACAGCCAGAATACCGATGGAAAGCTTCTTGCCGAAGCTGTCAAGGCTGACCTGAAGCGGTGTTTTCTTCTCCTCGGTGGACTTCAGAAGCGTCGCGATCTTGCCGATCTCCGTCTGCATTCCGATGCCCGTTACCAGCACCCTTGCTCTGCCGTAGGTGACAAAGCTGCCGGAATAGACCATGTTTTTGCGGTCGCCGAGCGGTGCGTCCTCTTTCAGGACAGTATCTTCCTTTTCCACAGGTTCACTTTCACCCGTCAGCGCGGATTCTGCGACCTTGAGGCTTGCGCATTCGAGGATACGTCCATCCGCGCAGATGAAGTCGCCTGCGTCAAGGATGAGCACGTCACCGACCGTGACATCCTTTCCGGCGATCACTGCGATCTCGCCGTCACGGAGCACCTTTGCCGACGGTGCGGACATGGCTTTCAGACCATCGAGGGACTGCTGTGCCTTGCAGTGCTGCACCGTGCCGAGGATGGCATTGATGGTGATGACCACAAGAATGATGATGGCGGATTCCCAGTCACCCAGTACGCCGGAGATCACTGCGGCGGCAATGAGAATGATGACCAGAAAATCCTTGTACTGCTCAAAAAACACCTGCATTACGCTTTTTTTTGCAGTGTCCTCCAGTTCATTCCTGCCGTGCTTCTCCTGCATCTTTGCCGCCTGCGCAGCGGTCAGACCGCCTGCATCCGCGCCGAGTGCGGATAGTACTTCTTCCTTTGACTGACTGTGGATCGGTTTGCTTGTTTCCATTGGTGTTCCTCCTCATTTTTCATGGAGTATGGTCGTTTTTCCTCCGGAACATGCAAAAAAAGCAAGACCTTCACCATGATTTCTCACAGTAAAAGTCTTGCTTTTTAAAACATCATGCGGACGAATTACGTCGGGTATGTCGCAAGATGCTACGTTTTCCGGAAACGCAAGCTACTCCCTTTTGAATAGCATTTTACCATATGAAAACGGAAATGTCAAGCAGATTTTGTAATTTCGGCACTTCGCTGTCAATCCACACTTTTGAGGGACTCGACCATGTTGATTCTGCGCAGTTTCGGGAACATGCACAGGCACACGATCAGGGAAAAGACCATCGTCAGCACTGCCGCATAGACAAAGCTGGACGGTGCGATCTCACGCCCGAACATTGCCATATCCACCTCCGCCGTGCGTACCACGAAGCCGTGCAGGAAGATGCCGAGCACCAGACCTGCCGCCGCGCCGAACGCCGAGAGGATGAGCGTTTCGCGGAACACATACGCGCCCACCTCGCCCTCGTAGAAGCCCAGCACCTTAATGGTCGCCAGCTCGCGTTCACGCTCGGTGATGTTGATGTTCATGAGGTTGTACAGCACCACGAACGCCAGCAGTCCCGCACAGAGGATGAGCACCACGATGATATAGTCGATGCTCGTGACCATGTTGCGGAACGATTCGCGCATGTCATCGACCATTGTCACCATTGCCACGCTGTCACGTTTGAGCAGTCCTTCCGCGAAATTCTCGTGCAGGGCACTGTCCGTTGAGGAGAGATCCGCCAGCAGGACAGTGAAATCCGGCGATTTTGCGTATAATTTCTCATAGAGTGCCGGATGCATGTAAACATAGGCGTTCACATAATTCTCCGCAATGCCCCCGATCGTCACCGATACATGGCTGTTGTCATCGCGCTTCAGCTCCAGCGTGTCACCAACGGAAAGCCGCATGGTTTCCGCCGCCTTTTCCGTCAGGAGCACGGCATCCTCCGTCAGCTCCAGATGCTCACCGGATTTCCGGTTCCGCATCGTCAGAAGCTTCGGGAACGCCTCCAGATCCTCCGGTACAAAGAGATATGCCTCCTGCGACTTGTCGTTTGCCGCGATCGTGCAGGTTTCCTGATGCACCGGCAGCACGGTATCGGGTTTTACCCAGCGTTCGTAGGTGTCCAGAATTTCGGGGCTGTCCGCCGCATCCGCATCGCGCAGCATCACCACGGCATGGTAGTGATTCAGCTGTGTGTACTGTCTGTCCATGATGTCATTGATGGAATCCGAAAGTCCGAAGCCCGTCAGGAGCAGTGCCGTACAGCCGGCAATGCCCACGACCGTCATGAAAAACCGCTTCTTATAGCGCATCAGATTGCGGACTGTGACCTTATGCGTGAAGCACATCCGCTTCCAGATGGGCGTGATGTGTTCGAGCAGAACGCGCTTTCCGGCTTTGGGAGCTTTCGGGAGCATCAGCTGTGCCGCACATTCCTTCAGTGATGCCCGACATGCACTGACCGTGGCAAGCATCGTGCACAGAAGCGCACCGAGAAATGCGATCAGCGCGTATTGCAGACGGAACGGTGTTTGCAGGGGCGGCAGGTTGTACATGATCCCGTAGGCGTTCCAGAGGATGGTGGGGAACAGCTGCATTCCCACCGAAAGTCCGGCAGCACTGCCGAGGAGCGTGGCACTGCCGGCATAAAGGACATATTTGCGCATGATCGCCGTATTGCTGTAGCCCAGAGCCTTGAACGTGCCGATCTGCACGCGCTGTTCTTCGACCATGCGCGTCATGGTCGTCAGTGCCACAAGCACTGCCACCATGAAGAAGAAGACGGGGAAAACCACTGCGATTGCGGCGATTTTCTGGGCATTTCCCTCAAAGCTTGCAAATGATAGATTGTCCTGCCGCGTCATGACATACCATTCACCCTCCGGTACCTCCGCGAGCCTGCGTTCCGCATCACGAAGCTGTTGTTCGGCATCGGCAAGCTCCTGTTCCGCCTTGGCGCGGTTCTCCTCATATTCCGCAAGTCCGGCATCCAATTCTGCCCGTGCATCCGCAAGGGTCTGCGTGATCGCATCCTCCGGATAGCCTGCCGCACGCATCTGTGCCGCCTGCGCGTCAAGCTGTGCATAGCCGTCATCCAGTTCCGCCTTGGCATCGGCAAGCTGTTGTTCGGCATTGGCTTTCTGCTGTTCGTATTCTGCCCAGCCATCCGCGATTTCCTGCCGCGGCTCTGCCGTCAGCTCCTCGCGGCGGACGGCGCAGCGTTCCTTAGCGATACCCTCAATTTCTGCCTGCAATCCGTCGATTTTCGCATCATAGGCATCCCCGAAGGCGTTCATCTCCTGCACACCCTCTGCGGCAACGAGAAGCTGTGTCCAGCAGTCCATCGCAAACGCGGATTCCGGCAGGTAGAGCACCATATTGATCTTGCCCTCACCGACCGTTGTCCGTTCGCGCTCCACGGAAAAATAATAGGCACTGTCCACAATGCCAGTGACCTTGAGCCGGCGGTGGTGCAGAATGCCTTCCGTGTCCGTTTCCTCGTTGATGGTCAGATAGTTGCCGATCTGCGGAACAGCGGTGACGTTTTTGAGCTGTGCGACCACGCATTCATCGCTGTTTTTCGGGAATTCTCCTGCAAGGAGCGTCACGCGGTTCAGTCCGTTTTCCGGCAGGCTTGCAAGTCTTGCGGCAAGCACCTGATCGCCGGCATAATCAACGAGTGCGTCCGTGCGGTAAATGGG
>CALGTT010000055.1 GCA_937901485.1 uncultured Ruminococcus sp. | reverse complement strand
GGACTGTTTGAGAGAGAGGGGGAGTTTTTTGCAAAAAACTCCCCCTTACCTTTCGCTATACTTCGCTTTCTTTTCTGCGAACGCAGAAATAGGAATACTTTTTCAATAGACCAAATCGTGATGCTCCCAGATCTTTCCCGTGTCACAGCCTCCGCATTCCCGCATATGCTGTAATAGCGCGGAATGCGCGAAATTACGATATGACTGGAGCAGATATGGAACAGAAGCTGCAAACCCTTGATATGCTGAAGGAGGGCGAACAGGCACGGGTACATGCCCTGCGGCTGCGCGGTGCGATTCGCAGGCGTATGCAGGATATCGGACTGATCGCAGGAACGCAGGTGCAGTGTGTGCAGAAAAGTCCCTCCGGCGATCCTGCCGCCTATCGGATCCGCGGCGCGGTCATTGCCCTGCGCAATCAGGACGCGCGAGGTGTGGAGATCAGGAAATGAGGGGCGTTTGCCCCTCTTTTTTTGCTGTATTTTGGATAATTTTCGGTGCTTTTGCCTGCATAGCTTGACAAACCGGTGAATTCTATGGTATACTGAGTAGACCAGAAACTACCAGAATCAGAGAGAATGGAAAGGAGCATTCCCATGTATTTGAGAACCGTTCTGGCAGGCGCGGCGGCAGTATTGCTCATGCTCACGCCCATGACTGCTACAGCAAAGGAAACCACTGCTGCTGTCACAGAAATCACCACGGCAGCCACCACAACAGTAAAAACCACTGCGAAATCGACCACGGCAGCCACCACGACAGCGAAAACCACTGCGAAATCGACCACGGCAGCCACCACGACAGCAAAAACCACTGCGAAATCGACCAAGGCGACCACCACGACAGCGAAAACCACCGCGAAATCGACCAAGGCGACCACCACAACCGCGGAAACCACCGCGAAATCGACTGCGGCGACCACTACGACAGCAAAGACAACCGCAAAATCGACTAAGGTAACTACTACAACAGCGAAAACTACCGCGAAATCCACGAAGGCAACCACTGGAACAGCGAAAACGACTGCCAAAACCACCAAGAAAACCACGACCACTGCCGTGACCACGACCACCGCAGTGACGGAGGCTAAGATCTCGGGGCTTTGGACGGACAAGGACGGCAATACATACTTTTATCAGAACGGCGAGACTATGACGGGACTGATCCTGTACACGCCGGAATATCAGGCAGGAGATGTGGAGGGTGACGGCATCGCGGATGCGGTGGACGCTTCTCTGATCCTGAATGCCGCCGCCGGAGAGGGCGCGGAGGGCGTTGGTGCGGCAGAGCTGCTGACGGGAGCTGTGCCGGACAAGTCGGCGGACGAGCTTCTGTGCCATGCAGACATCGGCAGTGACGGGCGCATTGATGCGCAGGATGCCGCAGAGATCCTCAATTATTCCGCACTGCTTGGCGCGGATCAGGAACCGCTTCCGCTGGGCTTTGCCGCATATTATGCGGACGCGGACGGCATACTGCAAACGGGCTTCATTGATGCCGGCAAGGGCGTGGTCTATTATGCGGATGAGGGGTTCCGTCTGTATACCGGCTGGCTGGAGCAGGACGGCAAGTCCTATTATTTCGGCAGTGATTATCAGATGCTGACGGGCTGGCACGAGCTGGACGGAGAGCTTTGTCTGTTCTACGCGGACGGCACGGCGGCAGAGGGCTTTCTGCAGATCGAGGAGTCGGTCAATTATTTCGGCAGCCACGGTGTACTGTCCAAGGGCTGGCGTGAGATCGACGGTCAGACCTATTATTTCGATGAAAACGGCAGTATGCTCAAGGGCATTACCGAGGTGGACGGCAAGCTCTGCCGCTTTACGGAGCAGGGCGTGTACAAGCCGCTGAAGATCTGTCTGGATGCCGGACATTTTGCAAAGTACAACCGCAGTCCGGTCGTGCCGGCATACTGGGAATCGGAGATGACATGGAAGCTCCACCTCTATCTGAAAGCGGAGCTGGAGAGCTGCGGCATTGAAGTGATGACCACACGCCCGAAGCAGGAGGAGGATCTGGGAGTCGTTGCACGCGGAGAGCTGGCAAAGGGCTGTGACATGTTCCTGAGCCTGCACAGCGATGCCATTTCCAATACCACGGCGGACAGACCGACAGCATACTGTTCGATCTCCGGTAAGCTCAACGATCTCGGCACGATCCTTGCGGATACCGTCGCCGAGGTCATGGACACGAAGCAGTCGGGCGAGATCCGCAACCGTGTGGGGGATGACGACAGGGATTATTACGGCGTTCTGCGCGGCGCGGCATCCGTGGGTGTTCCGGGCATTCTGATGGAGCACAGCTACCATACCAACGCGCGTTCTGCCAAGTGGCTCTTGTCGGAGGAAAATCTGCAAAAGCTGGCGAAGGAAGAAGCAAAGCTGATTTCGGATTATTTTCTTTCATAACTGACTGAT
>CALGTT010000054.1 GCA_937901485.1 uncultured Ruminococcus sp. | reverse complement strand
GATGTACCATGCCGATTCCCAGATCGTTGGCGTCGTTGGGATCCTTGATCTTTACATTTTTGCCGTTGATGCGGATCTCGTTGATCTTCAGGTAGTGGCCGGGGAACAGCTTCTCGCCGTCCTTGATCACGACCGCAGAGAGGGAACAGCCGCTTGGTGTGTAGAATCCATCCACATTGCCCGTGGTGTCATAGCGGAAGCCGTTGGTATCCGCAGTGACGCTGACGGTGTACTGTCCGTTGCCGGTGATGTCTGCAACGCCTGCATCATATGTAAGCATATCGTCATTGCTGCCGTTGTACTGGATCCAGCACTGGGAGTCCGCCATTGCAAGATATGCCTGACCGGAAGCGGCAGCTGTGGGTGTACCAAGATCCACAGTCTCAGCTTCTGTGACTTCGGCAGGAGCTTCACTGCTTTCATCTGCTTTTGTCGTGGGAGCTTCTGTTGCCGGTGCAGAAGTGGAAGCTTCCTTTGACGGTGCAGAAGAATCTGCCGCGGAATCGCCGCCGCAGGCAGTGAATGTGCCGCACAGCATGGCAACAGTCAGCAGTGCAGTGAGATGTTTTCTGATTGGCATAATGATTCCTCTTTTCTATAGTTTATTGAAACGGAGATCATCTCCGATTAGAATCACCGGAAATTCAGGCTTCCTCCAGCTCACAAAGCTCCATGAAGCATTCCTCCGAGCGAAGCTTGGCGGCTTCAAGCTGATCACAGACCTCATGCATTTTCTGATAATCCGTGCAGACCTCCGGCAGTGTAAGCTGCTCCTCCAGCTCTGCAATGTGTACTTCAAGCTGTTCGATCTCCTGCTCCAGCTCCCTCATGCGGTTTCTGCGTGCCGCGTCCGCACTTCTCTGCGCCTTGGAACGATGGGAAACGGCAGCCTTCGGCTTTGCCTGCACAGCCGCCTGCTGTGCCGCCGCCGCAAGAGCCTTCGCCTTTGCCTTTTCTTCGAGATATTGCTCAAAGCCGTAGGGATGCAGGATCGCGCCGGTTTCCGTCAGCTCCAGGATCTGCGTGGCAAGCCGCTTGAGAAAATAGCGGTCATGGGACACGAACAGGAGCGTGCCCGTGTAGGCATCGAGTGCCTCCTCCAGCACCTCTTTCATGGGCAGGTCAATGTGGTTGGTCGGCTCGTCAAGGAGCATGACATTTGCGTGCTCCAGCATGAGCAGGGCAAAGCAAAGTCTTGCACGCTCACCGCCGCTGAGTGCGGACACGCGCTTGAATACGTTCTCCCCCGTGATGCGCACCTGTCCGAGAATGCTGCGGATCTCGCCGTCAAGCATCGCCGGAAAACGGTCATGCAGTTCGTCAATGACAGTATTGTCAGGGTTGAGGTTGGTGCTTTCCTGATCAAAATAGGCAAGCTTGACATTCTTATTAAAACGAATCAGTCCCTCGTGGGGCAGGATGTTCAGGATCTCCTTGAGCAGTGTGGATTTGCCGATACCGTTCACGCCCACGATGCCCAGCTTTTCGCCCCTGCGCACGATGAACGAGATCTCACGGAGCAATTGCTTGCGGTCAGCACCCGCGCCTACGGAAATGTCCGCGTCACGCACCTCCAGTACCTCCTGCGGCGGTTCGACCTCATAGGAAAACCGCAGACTTGCGCGCTTTTCATGCGTGATGGGCTTTTCGATGCGCTCCATCTTTTCGAGCTGTTTCCGGCGGCTCTGCGCACTCTTTGTTGTAGATGCACGCACGAGATTGCGCGCCACATAATCCTCCAGCTTGGCGATCTCCTTCTGCTGAAGCGCGTATTCCTTTTCCTGACGCTCCACTGCCGCAGTCTTCTGCACCGTAAATGCGGAATAATTGCCCCTGTACCGCGTGAGTTTTCCGCGCTCAATCTCACAGATGCTCGTGCAGAGCTTGTCCAGAAAATAGCGGTCATGGGATACGATCAGCAGTGCCCCCTTGTAGCTCTGGAGGTATTCCTCCAGCCACTGGATGGTCTCGAAATCAAGATGGTTCGTCGGCTCGTCAAGGATCAGCAGATTCGGGGCTTCAAGGAGGAGCTTGGTAATGGCAAGCCTTGTTTTCTCGCCGCCGCTGAAGCTGGACACGATGCGGTGAAAATCCGGCTCTGCAAAGCCCATGCCGTGCAGGACGGTCTTGATCTTTACGTCGATCTGATAGCCGTCATTCGCCTCAAACCACGCGGTCATGCGGTTGTATTCCTCCGCGATCTCCATGCTCCCTTCCTGCATCAGAAGCTCTGCTTCACGCATTTTTGCCTGTGTTTCAAGAAGAAGTGAAAAGACACTGCGCATTTCTTCCCAGACGGTCTTTTCCGAATCCAGAGCCGCTGACTGCGCCAGATACCCCACAGAGGTCTTTGCGCCGCGGATGAGGATGCCCTCCTCCTCCGTTTCGCGGTCGGGGAGCAGCTCGCCCAGAAGAATTTTCAGAAGCGTGGATTTTCCGCATCCGTTCGCACCGATCAGACCGATCCTGTCCTGATCGTCAATTTGCAGGCAGATATTGGAAAAAAGCGGTTCTCCGTTAAAGATTTTATGTATATTTTCTGCTTTTAAAAGCATGGCTGTCACCTCACATTTACACTGATATTAATTATAGCAGGAAATCCGGCTTTTGTCAAATCTTTGTCCAAACCCATTGACTTTCCGAGGAAAATCAACTATAATGGTATAGAACAAAAGGAGGCAGAATATGAAACGTATACTGACAATTCAGGATATTTCCTGTATCGGCAAATGCTCCGTGACCGCTGCACTGCCCATTCTTTCCGCAATGGGCATAGAAACCGTCATTCTCCCGACCGCGGTGCTTTCATCCCATACCGCGTTTGATGATTATACATTCCACGACCTGACCGGTGAAATGCAGAAGATCACTGCCCACTGGAAGAAAGAGAGGATCACGTTCGATGCCATTTATACCGGCTATCTCGGCTCTATTGCGCAGGTTTCCATTGTCGAACAGCTGCTTGCTGAATTCCGCACGCCGGATACCTGCCTGTTCGTCGATCCTGTCCTCGGCGATTTCGGACGGCTCTACAGCGGCTTTTCGGAGGATTTCCCCAAGCATATGAAACGCCTTTGCAAGGCGGCGGATGTGATCGTTCCGAACATGACCGAGGCTTGCTGTATGCTGGGCATTCCCTATGCCGGCGAGGGCTATCAGGAACGCGAGATCCGCGAGATCCTGCAAAAGCTCTCGGAGCTTGGTGCGAAAATGGTCATTCTGACCGGCGTGAGCTTTGCTTCGAGTGAGGTCGGCTTCATGGGCTATGATGCCGCCAGAGATCAGTATTTTTCCTATTTCCATCAAAAATTTCCCCAGCAGTTCCACGGTACGGGCGATGTGTTTGCCAGCACCTGCGTGGGCGGACTGATGCGCGGTCTGTCGCTCGAACAGGCGGCACGCCTTGCGGAGGATTTCACCCTCGAAAGCATCCGCGCAACAATTGATGCCCCGGATGCCCGCTGGTACGGCGTGCATTATGAAGCCGCATTTCCTTCACTCTTCCGTCGGCTCTATTCTAAATACTGATCAGATCAATGCCGCGTTCTGTAAAAAGGAACTGCGCTGACCTGTGAAATGTCTTTTTTTGTCGAAATATAGTGATATTACCCAAATTTTATGATTCATCCCCATCGAAATAAATCGTATTGTCTAAAAATATCTTTCCTCATTTTAACTTTTTGTATAAACTGACGATTTTGTCGGATTTTCTGAAACCTTTTTTGCAAGCCCTTGCAAATCGACAAGGAATGACGTATAATAAATAGGTAGGGAAAATTGTCGAACAAACGAAAAACCGGGGAAACCAAAGAGAATGGATAGAACAAGAGGCAGCAAAACATGATATTTTCAAGCTTAGTATTTTTATACCTGTTCCTGCCCATCTGTCTGGTCAGCTACGGCGCGGCGAGAAAGATGAGCACTAAGAACATGGTTCTGATCATATTTTCACTGATTTTTTATGCATGGGGAGAGCCGGTGCGCATTCTTCTCCTGCTTCTGAGCGCGTTTCTGAACTATATGTTCGGTATTGGAGTACGAACGTATAAAGGAACAGCAGCGAAAACGGTGCTCGGTCTGAGCATTGCCTATAATCTGGGCATGATCGCAGGCTTCAAATACAGCGGTTTTCTGATGGAAAACATCAACGCGCTGTTCGGCGCATCGTTCCCCGTCCCGAAGATCGCACAGCTCGTCG
This sequence comes from uncultured Ruminococcus sp., assembly GCA_937901485.1. Classification (GTDB taxonomy): domain Bacteria; phylum Bacillota; class Clostridia; order Oscillospirales; family Ruminococcaceae; genus UBA3855. The sequence continues at coordinate 44 of CALGTT010000054.1, read as the reverse complement.
GCATCAGCTTCTACACCTTTCAGGTGCTGTCCTACGTCGTGGAC
>CALGTT010000053.1 GCA_937901485.1 uncultured Ruminococcus sp. | reverse complement strand
TATGGCTTGTTCCATGAAAACTGTATTTTCTTATACTATATTTTTCAGGTGTCGGTAATACAAAATCAATCGCTGAACAGATGAAAAAATATGCTTATAAAATACCGACTGAAATTTATTCGGTAGAAAACTTGCCTGATGATTTTTCAACAGACAACTATTCAGCTTTAATATTAGGTGCACCCACATATCATTCTGAACCAGCTCTGCCAATGATAAAATTTCTTGAATCCTTGAATTTAAAGAAGAAAATTCCGGCATTCCTTTTTACGACTTGTGGTTTGTATCCTGAAAACTGTCTGAGAATATTTGCAAAGACGTGTCAGAAGCACAAGATTATTCCTATTCGTACTGTCAGTTATCGCTGTCCAGCAACTGATGGAATTCTTCTTACACCTTTTATGAATTGTTGGTTTAAAAGCGAAAAGAATATAGAGCAGAAAATCAAAAACGATTTCGATTTATTCTACAACGCTTTAAAATCATCGTATTGTGTCACTATCCCAAAGGCAAAGTGGTATACACCATTAAACTACCCTAATAAAATGCTTGGGAAAGCTACAACATTTTCGATACATCTGCATAAAGAACAGTGCATCAAATGTGGTAAATGCAAAAGAGATTGCCCTCAAGGTGCTATTGATATGAAAGATTATCCTCAAGTAATTAAAGAAAGCTGCATCAACTGTTATCGATGTATCCACCATTGTCCTGTTATGGCACTTTCCCTTTCGAAGCGAAAACAAATTCAAAAAGTCTGGAAAAATAGTTTATAATCTCACAGTGCCATATAATTCAACATTATTATTGATATCCCAACAAAACCTTGCCAAACAGTAAGAAATATGATATAATAGAGACATGGAAAACGAATTGAAAACAAACGCAGTAAAACTAAGTCCGGATGAGCAGTATCAGATCAGAAAGAGTATTGTCCGTTTGCTCAAAAAAGGCAAAGCAAACGGTGAGATCGCAGAAATACTTGACGTGAGCGAAAGGCATGTCAGGTCGGTCAAGAAGCAGTACGCCGAAGGAGGTCTGGCAGCACTGAAGCCCAAAAAGCGTGGACGCAGCATTGGTGAAAAAAGAATACTGACACCGGAACAGGAAAAGGAAATCCAGAAGATCTTAGTGGATAAAGATCCGATGCAGCTGAAATTCAAGGAATGCATGTGGACAAGAAATAATATCCGTCAGCTTATAAAAGAAAAGTATGGAATAGACATCAAATTGTCTACCCTCGGCTATTATTTACAGCGTTGGGGGTTCAGTGTTCAGCGGCCTGTGAAACGTGCATATAAGCAGGATCAAGAGAAAATCGACAAGTGGCTGAATGAAGAATTCCCCGGTATTACAGAGCGTGCAAACGCCGAAAATGCGGAGATTTTCTTTGGCGATGAAACCAATATCCAGAACACCTGCAACTACATGAAGGGATATGCACCCAAAGGGAAAACACTCGTTGTCAGAACGGAAGCACAAAAATTCAAGATCAATATGCTGTCAGCTGTTTCCAAAAGAGGCAAGCTGAGATTCATGCTGTACAAAGACAATATGAACTCGGATAAACTGATCGATTTCATGAGAAGACTTGTGCATGAAAGTGCAAAGAAAGTGTTTCTGATCCTCGATAATCTGCGTGTGCATCACTCAAAGAAGGTACAGGCGTGGCTGGAAAAGCATAAGGATGAAATCGAAGTGTTTTATCTTCCGCCGTATGCTCCTGAGTACAATCCCGATGAGCTGGTGAACAGTGATCTGAAACGTTCGGTTGGAAGTATGGCATCTTCTCAATCAAAAGAAGAACTGGAGCATAATGTTCGTTCGCATTTGAAATCGCTGCAGCTGTGTCCTTCTAAAATCTCTTCCTTCTTTAACGCTCCTTGCACAAGTTATGCTGCTTGATTTTGGCAAGGTTTATTTGGGGGAGCAATAAACAGTCCAGTGGACTGTTTAGATATTAACTCTGAACCGCACAGATAGCAAGACTGTAAAACAGAGAATATGTGCGGGGCGGTTTTTCCGATTTTTGTGCATATTACAGCGCCTCCAGATATTGACATATTGGCGGATATGCTGTATAATCATGGTATGTGACATAATATCACCGGTTCATTTGTTGCTTTATGAGTAATAAACGGCGGATATGTACAGTTCTTTTCAGGAGGCAGAAATGAAGTTTAAAATCAAACATGAATCAAAAATATTTCATTATGGGATAATAGCGCCGTGGATTTTTGCTATAGCTATTGTATTGATCCTCAGGTTTTTGGGGATTACAGCTAATAATGAATCCTGTAATATGTTTATGATTTATATGATACTAATCTGCATAGCTGTAGAAATCGTTTTTACAGCCCTGTGTATCATTGAAAAAATATTTGGTGTCAAAATAGTAATCGAAAGCGATTATATAGATATACGAATGCTTCTACGACACAAGCGTTTATACTTTAATGATATCGTTGATTTAAGATATTCACATTATTATGATGATGAGCATGCAAATGAATGCCATGATAGTCGTTCACTTGGTCCTCGACTTCGCTCACAACTGGTTTTTACATTAGTATCAGGTAAATGTTTCAAATTGAATGATAATGCAAAAGGATATGAAGCTAAGCGAAAATTATGGATTACACATCCTGAAATAGATCCCGATGAAGATATCAAGCTCTATCAAGCATATCGCTGTATTCTTTCACAATATAATAAATGAATGATATTCGCGGCAGTAATATTTTATATACTATTGATCTCCCAACAAAACCTTGCCAAGCAGTAAGAAATATGATATAATAGAGACATGGAAAACGAATTGAAAACAAACGCAGTAAAACTAAGTCCGGATGAGCAGTATCAGATCAGAAAGAGTATTGTCCGTTTGCTCAAAAAAGGCAAAGCAAAGTGCAAAGAAAGTGTTTCTGATTCTTGATAATCTGTGTGTGCATCATTCAATGAAATGCCGATAAGTCAAATTTTGCTGTTTTCGTTATTATACAAAAATACCAAAACTGTCAATAGGTTTATTACCATTGAAATGCAAATTCAAATTGAACAGATTATGAACTGAACAGTTTTCAGTATTGACATTCAGCAATAAATGGAGTATAATATACCCTGTGCTCATTCAATGAATGAGCAGCGCTCTGAACAATCGACATGAGATCATGACAAAAAGAGAGGTAGTTTTAGATGAAAAGAAGAATGATCGCCTTTGCAGCGGCAGCAGCACTGCTGACAGGGTTTGCATCGGTTTCTCCGGACATGTTCGTTCATGCGGAGAATTGCACAGCAGTCAAGGATGAAAGCGGTCTGTACTTGCTGGTATACAGTGACCGCGCGGAAGTTTCCGCCGTCTGGAATGAACAGGAGAGCTATGAGATCCCTGCAAAGGTAAACGGTCTGCCGGTCACAGCAATTAACGACTCCGTATTTTATTTTAACAACACTGTAAAATCCATTGTCATTCCGTCCAGCGTAAAAACGATCGCTGAGAAGGCATTTTACAGCTGTAATCTGCTCGAGAGCGTTACATTTTCCGAAGGACTGGAAACCATCTCCGCACAAGCTTTTGCGAATTGTGCGTCCTTGCTGAACATCACGATCCCCGGTTCTGTGACTTCGGTCGAAAAGGAGGCTTTCTATGATTGTAATGCCCTCAAAACGCTTACTTTTGCGGAAGGAGAGGGATGCGTCATTGGCGAAAACGCATTTAAAGCTTGTGATGCTTTGCATACAGTTACAATGGAAAGCGGTGTTACTGAGATCCAGGCTGGCGCGTTTTGTACCTGCAGTGCGCTGGAAAATCTTACACTTTCAGATACCCTGAAGACAATCAGTTATTCGTTTCAGGGCTGCCCCAAGCTTGAAAAGGTCGATCTGCCGGATAGTCTGTCATCTCTGCATTCCATGGCATTCTATAACAGTGCGGTCTGCACAGAGCAGATTGATGTGCTGATCTATGTTGATGATTGGGTGGTAGACTGTAATACCGATGTGGCAAAGGCGACGATCAAGGAAGGCACAAGAGGAATTGCACAGAATGCATTTTATGATTGCGGTAATATGACAACGCTGACGATTCCGGAGGGCGTGAAAATCATTGATACCAATGCATTCGCCGAATGCAGCAGCCTGCTGAATCTGCAGCTGCCCGCCACCATTGAGGAGATCGATTCCAACGCATTTAATTACTGCAGCAGTATCACATCCCTGACATTGCCTGAAAGCACAAAGGTGATCGCACAGCAGGCTTTTGATAACATGGATCACCTCAATGAGATCACCATTTTAAGCAAGGAATGCAGCATTTATCCGTCCGCTGATACAATTCCGGCAGATGCCGCGATCAAGGGGTATCCTGGTTCTTCTGCACAGAGCTACGCCGATACATTCGGCCGGGCATTTACAGCATTGGAAACCACCGATCCCACAGTCCCCGATATCACCCTCCCGCTGACTCCCGATGTCAATCAGGACGGCGGTATTGATGCGATAGATGCCGCATGGCTCCTGCAGTATGCAGCAGCGACCGGTGCCGGCTACACGGGCAGTATTGAAGATTTTGTAATTGAGAAAATGCAGAATAGCGCAGCATAACAAAAACCAGCCCTTTGTCATTTTACGGATGACAGAGGGCTTTTTTATCCCATCAAATCTCTTTCTCTCCCCCTCTTGACAACTGCTGTCAAATCCTGTATAATATGATTATGAATGAATATTCGTTCAGTTAAGGAGGACTGTTATGCCAAAAACAGAGGAACAATGCAAAAAAATGCGGGATGACATGAAACAGAAGATTCTGAAAATGGCTTCCCTGTATTTTGCAAAAAACGGATTCGGAAATACGAAGATCGGTGATCTTGCAAAACATATCGGCATCGGACAGGGTACGATCTATCTGTATTTCAAGTCCAAGGAAGAGTTGTTTGAGGAAATCCGGAAAGAAGCGGATAACAAGACGGAAGTGCGGCGGCTCAGGCTGCTTGCAAAGCTGCCGATCCCGGCGAAAACCAAAATAGACAGGCTCTCCGAGGAAATGAGCAGACGCTTGGCTGCTGATGAGGAGTTTTGTGTCAGGATCACACTGCTTACACAGCTTCTTCTGGAAAAGGAAGATCTGTATTCCGATGCACTCTACAAGGAGCTTGCCAAAATCATCAGGCAGGGACAGAAAGAAGGAAGTGTTGTGAAAGGTGATGCACTGTATCTTGCGGATCTTTACTGGGGAAATGTCTATCTGTACACACTCAAAAGGCTGTTCACCGAGAATCTCAAGCCCTTGAAGAAAGAAACACTGATCAGACTGTTGGAGGATTGACATGGCAAGAATCGCAATCATTACCGGAGCAGCCGGCGGTCTTGGAACTGCGTTCACCCGTCTGGTCAGCTCCGATGACCGGATTGATGAGATCTGGGCTGTGGGAAGAAATCAGCAGAAGCTTGACAAGCTGAAGATGGCATATCCCAAGGTCGTGCCGCTTTGTGCGGATCTCTTGGGTGGTGATCTGGAGGAAATCCTCCAAAAGCTTGACGAGGAAAAGCCGGATGTCGGACTGCTTATCAACAATGCAGGTACGGCGTATCTGGGACATTATGAGAAAATGGAACTGCCCAAAACAAGGGACTTGTGCAGCATCAACTGCACAGTACCGGCGGAACTGATCACTGCCTGCCTGCCGTATATGCAGGAAGGGGCGGGCATTCTGAATATCTCCTCTGCCTCGTCTTTTCAACCAAATCCCTATCTTGCACTGTATTCTGCAAGCAAGGTCTTTCTCAAAAATCTTTCGAGGGCACTGCATATGGAATTAAAGCCCCGTGGTATCACCGTGACGGCAGTCTGCCCCGGCTGGGTGGATACGGATATGCTGCCAAGAGAAAAGAATGGCAGGAAGATCAGGTATACGGGCATGGTCAGTGCGGAAAAGGTTGCAGAGCAGGCACTCAGGGATCATCGGAAAGGAAAAGACATGTCCACCCCCGGCTTCTTCTCGAAGTATTTACGGTTTTATTCTAAGGTAACTCCGACTCGTATTATAATGAAGCAGTGGGCAGCGATCATAGATAAGTATTTATGAAGCATGAGATCCTATATGAACGGGGCGATTTATTCGATGTGAATATGGTCATCACGATCATGGTTTCGATCTCGGGAACGCCCTCGGAGCATGAGCTGAAAGAAGCGTTTCAAAGTGCGGTGCGTGTCAATGAGATCCTTTGCAGTAAGATTGTGATCGAGGAGGGCGAGCGTGCTTTCTATGGGCACAACAGCCGGTGATTTCATTCCGAGCTGTCACTACGGGATAATGATTTTCCGCTTTAATGATCGTGTAGAACACATCGCCATTTTTGACAAGTTTATAGCATATTTTGGAGGATTCGTCAATCAGTGGAATGTGAAAAAGGAGCTTCCCATCCTCGAAATATACAAATTGTATATCGAAACGTTGTTGAATTTGTGTACTTTAACAATTTATGCATATTTCCTTAATAAATTTGTGTTTAGTAAATCAATTGACATTTTGTACAATCTATTGTATAATTTACATATCGTGAATACGACGACTTTGCATTTACATAGTTTTGTTGACAAAAGGAGAATGTTATGAATTTTAAAAAAGCAAAAATTGCATCCGCCATGCTTTCGGGTCTGATGTGTGCAATGGTAATGGCAGCCCCCACAAGCAAATTTCAAGAGTCGCAGCTTTCTGCGTCTGCGTGGTGGACACAAGACAAGTTCGTTGCAGGTGACTTCTATGTGTATTTAGACAAATTGGGCACTAATGCGACAGAATGTTCTATCGTCGGCTGGGCTTCTGATGAAGAAATGCCAAGCAACCTTGTAATTCCAGACACGCTTACAGTAACCGGTAAGGATTATAACAACAAAGAATTTACTGTTGAAAATATAAAGGTTACTGCAATTGGTATGAGTGCATTTAATAATTCTAAGTCACTGCGTTCGGTTACATTCCCTGACACCATTGAGTCAATTGGTACTGATGCCTTTAAAAACTCCGGTTTGGAAAGCATAGAAATTCCAAGTTCGGTAAATGTTGTACAAAATTCTGCCTTCGATAATTGCGACTCTCTTTCTGATGTTACATATATGGGAACAGGCACATTGTTTCGCGGATTTACAAATTGTGATAATTTCGCATATTTTAATGGTAACCCTTTGGTTTATTACGAGTCCGAGACTGGTAAACCTTACTTAAACCCGGATGTTGAAAATGATATATATGCGCATTTTGTAGGTATGGATGACTGCATTTTTTTGCAGAATTATATCCAGGACTTGGTGCAGTATATCATTAAGACCACCATATCTGAAAATGATTCCGATGTGGTAAAAGCCCGCAAACTGCATGATTGGTTACTTCAGCAGGTTTATTATGACAGTGATGAATGCCGAATAGACAGTACAACAGGAAAATATGTTGGCACTGATGACACTAAAAACCATCACGATTGGTCAATTTTTCTCCATAAAAAATCTGATGGTAAGTTTTATACAGTTTGTGATGGTTATGCGCGAGGATATAAATTACTTTTGAATGCAGTGGGTATTAAATCCGAGCGTATCTCGGCAGACCCTACTCCCGAACACAAAGAAAGAACCGATTCAAAAGGTCACGCATGGAATCTTGTTGAAATTGCCGGAAGAAAATACCATGTTGACACATGCTGGGATGATAACCCGAAAAACGAATTGTCCTATGACGATTTTTTGAAATCCGAGTATGAATTCAGGGCAAGTCACAAGAATTACATCTGGGAAAGTAAAGGAATCACGGGACTTTCCACTACTGATATTGGTGATGTAAATCTGGATGGTCTTCGTGATACGGAAGACCTTGAACGGATCAAAGCGTATGTAGAAAAGCCGAAAACACTGAGTAACATGGAGCTCAATGGTGCTGATGTAAATATGGATGGTCGGGTTGATATGAATGACCACGATTTGCTTTCTGCATATATAAATAGAGATGAAAAATTTTATCCTTCATCCGTAACAGTGTTTGAATATGCATTCATTTATGACAGATTGGGCGATGTTAATGCTGATAACAAGATCAATCAGGATGACCTTAATTTACTGAGCGACTACCTTCTGGGCAAAGCAAAACTTGAAACCTCTCTTCAGAGTTTTAATGCAGATCTGTATATTGACGGCATAATTGACGTTTTTGACCTGATTAGGATGAGACAGAAAATCGTCACCATCATTACTCAGCCTCAGGATGCATCTGCACAAATCGGTTCACTGGTAAGTGCAAGCGTTGAGGCAACCGGCGAAGGACTGACATATCAGTGGTATGAACAAGCTCCCGGTCAGACAGGTTTTTCAGAATCTTCCAGTACAAGTGCAACTTATTCCTTCCCTATGACAGAAGCGAAGGACGGAATCAAGGTTTACTGTATCATCAAAGACAAACACGGTAACGCTGTTCAGTCAGATACGGTTACACTTGGAACTACCATAAACACAAACCAGACGCAGAGCGCAACAGAAACCACCACAACTAAGATCACAGAAACCACCAAAGCTGTGGAAACCACCCAAACAACAAAAACCACTACCACCAAAGCGACAGAAACCACCAAGACAACCAAAGTCACCACAACCAAAAATGTTGAAACGACTAAGAAAACAGATGTTACTACTACAAAGACAACCGAAACCACGACTACTTCTACTGATCCCGATGTAACGCTGTATGGTGATGTAAACAATGATGGTGTCGTGAACATTCTTGATGTTCTGACACTGAATAAGAATTTGCTGAGCGGCGAAGAACTTACACCGCAGGGCAGAATCAATGCGGATGTAGACTGTGATGGTACGCCGACAGTTGTTGATTCTTTGAACATCCTGAAATTCACAATCAATCTCGTAAAATCCTTCCCCGTTATATAAACGAACAGAGCCGCTGTAAAAACACAGCGGCTCTCAATTTATACCCTACTTTCCTAACCAGCAAAATTGTGCAAGGCTGAGAAACAACCCGACACTGCAGCTGTTTTTGAGGTAAAACGCGGACGATCTGATCCTGCCAATATCATCAGCTATTCTCATTCAGCCATCTTTCCGCCTCATCCCTTGACTTGAAAATCACGATCTCCCTGCCGTCCTGATACTGCCGCAGCAGGGCATGGATCTGCGGCAGTTGCACCTTTGGAAAGTCGATGATGCATTGCCGGAATTCTTCGTCAAGCGTTTCTTCCACCCACGGGATCTCTTCTCGTTGTCTGCCAACTCGCTCCAGTGCACCTGCAAGACATTGCTCAACCGGATAATCCAGCAGAAACACCATATCACACATCTGCAGGCGGCGTTCCAGTGTACGCTGATAATTGCCGTCGATGATCCACCGGTCTGTCAAAAAGATCTCCTCCAGCTTTGCCTCGAATTCGTCACGGGAAACATTTGTCCTGTCGGGCTTATGCCAGAGCAGATCGAGGTAGTGAAGGGGCAGTCCAGTAATGTCACGGAGTCTGCGCGCGAAAGTGCTCTTCCCTGCTCCCGGTGAACCGATGACGATGATTTTCCGCTTCATGGATTCCTCCGTAAAATGTCACACAGAGCTGCTTCAAAGTCAGCATCCTGCTGTGCCGTCCGCTTCGGCATTCCTTTCGTCCTGCCGCCGCTTCTGCGGATCTTCTTGCTGATTGCACGGAATTCCAGCAGACCGGAGATATTTTCCTCCGTGTACTGCTTGCCATCCTGATGCAGGACAATTGCCTGTTTTCCAAGGCACATCGCCGCAAGACCGTAGTCCTGCGTGATGACAACATCTCCCCTGCCGATCAGGTTCACCAGCCGGAAGTCCACGCTGTCCGCGCCCTGTGATACCACGATCGTTTCGACATCCTCGTGTTCTATGCGGTGTGCGGTATCGCAGAGGATCACGCAGGCGATCCCATATTTCTTTGCAATTTTCAGGGTGTTCCGCACAACGGGACACCCGTCTGCGTCGATGTAGATTTTCATAGAATTGTGGTCCTTTCGCTTGAATAGGGCACGATGCCGTGTGTTTCCATAAATTCATGTTTATTATAGCACATCCGGAAGCTTTATGCAATACATCGGCAAGCAGTTTTCTGCGATGGATGTGCGATAGTAGTTGCATTCCTCCCTCAAATATGGTATAATAGAAACAACATAACGAAAGCAAGGGATCACATGGGATGGTTCAAGCCCATTCCGATCGGGGCTGAAGATTTTAAACGGTTCAAGGAAAGGAGAGCTTGATATGCAACACGAAACCGACTGGCTGCTTGATCTGGAAGGCTATATCCGACAGGGCGAACCGGAACGGGCAGAGCGAAGCAGTGCGTGGCAGACAGCCATCGGATTACAGGCTGTGGATGGACTGAAAACCTCCGATTATCTGCTTGCCACTGCCAAGGAACACATCGAGGGCAGCATCAATATCTCCGATGCACAGAAGCGGATCGTTTCCTATTATGAGCAGCGTGGCGTTCGTGATTCGTTCGAGGAAGAAACACGGGAAGCGGATATTGTGGCTTCCAGAATCGCTCAACTGATCGGCGAAAGAACCTTCCAGTTTTCTCCGGCGGAATATCAGCATATCCACAAACGTTTATTTGCAGACGTTTTTGATCATGCCGGACAGATCAGGGATTACAACATCTCCAAAAAAGAATGGGTACTCAAGGGAGCATCGGTTTACTATGCATCCCATGACAGCATTCGTGACACGCTGGAATATGATTTTGGCATAGAGAAGAATTTCTCCTATGAGGGGATCTCTGCACAGGAGGCGATCAGGCATATTACAAAATTCACATCAGGTATCTGGCAGATCCATCCCTTCCGGGAGGGCAACACCCGCACCACCGCTGTCTTTGCGATCAAATATCTCCGGGCAATGGGATTCACCGTCAGCAACGATCTTTTTGCCGAACACTCCTGGTACTTCCGCAATGCTCTTG
>CALGTT010000052.1 GCA_937901485.1 uncultured Ruminococcus sp. | reverse complement strand
ATCACCACTATCTTTCAGCTTCATTATACCACTTTCTGCCCCAGAAGTCAACCCTCTGAACTGCGAAAGATTCCGCCTTTCCAGCTCCTTCGCCTGCTTGTAATCCAGTCTGATGGGTTCTTTTGTTTTAGGTGGAGATGTCAGTTTTTTTGTCCATGTATTTTTCTGTTCAAGCTGTCTTGCAGTTTCGCTTACAATTTCCCATTTCTTCCCTGTACCACGCAGTGTTTGCGTGGTCTTGGCTGTATCATAGTAGATTGTGCACCCACAGTTATCGTGCCGCCTGAACACATCCTGCGGCTCAGTCCCGTACAGATACCGTCCCGCCATGGATGTGCACCATGCGCAGCATTTGCCGTCCGTTGCGCGCACGATCCAGCACTCCAAGCCTGCATCGCTCCGGAATTTGGCGTTCTCCTGCATGTAGTCGTCGTGCATGGACTTTGCCGCATTCTCGACCGGCGCACCGGCTCTTCTACGGATGGTTTCCGCCGAAACAGTCGGATCAACCAAAGAGTGTGCAAGCGTTTGCACGCGTTCCTCAGGATATTCTGCTTTCTGCGAGCGAATGTGGATGCCGCACTGCTCATCGAGCACCGTCTGCACCGAGCCGAGCACGTCGTTGATCGCTTCATAATGATCCTTCAGGAGCGATTCGCAGACCATCTGCAATCCAGATGGATTCGAGATCTTGCCAATACCGTCCTGAATCACCTGTGCAAGGTGTTTGGACACGATCTCTGAGTATTCCGCCGTGTCCTGAAATCCCGCCCTGCCGGATTTGATTTTCTCAGCGATCTCCGCAAGCCTCCTGTCCGCTTTCAGGCGGCTGTCCAGCTCCTGCCGGAGCTTCTGGTAGGCTTCCGCGGATGCTTTGGCACGTTCCTGCTCTGTCATATTCTGAATGGGGGATGCACGGCATACCTGTTGCCGCTTGCCGCAGGCAAAGGCAACGATTGCCAGCGGGTGCTACCCGCCCCCCAAGCCCCCTTTCTTACGCTTGGTCACTCCTCAGACCGGTGAGCTGGCGGATGTTCCGTTCACCGAGGAATCCCTCGGATGCCTGATTGATCTTGAGGATCGCATCGCCGATCACACCGAGCGCGGATGCATCCGGCTCAAAGATCGGCTGCCAGAGTGGAACAGTGTTCGCGAATGCATGGCGGTCATAGCTGATGCCGTCACGCACGCACGCGGCAAGGTATCCGGCATTGAGAAAGCCCGTTCCAAATGTCCTCTGCGCTTTCCGCGCACGCAGGCGCAGTGCTTCATGACTCGCCTTGATCGCTTCTGAACTGGAGGGGTTCTCCGTAGAGAATCCGAGGTCGTCCAGCGTCAGATCCGTTTCTGCCGCAAAGAGGGAGGCAAGCGAACGCATCTGCTCCGTATACGGTGCCATGCTCTGCTGCTGGAACTGCCCGACTGTGGGCTTGTCGCCTTCTTCGTCTTTACGAAGGTCGAGAAAGTCCGACATAGCAGCTGCACGGGTGCTGAATTCCGCCTCCTCAGAAAGACCAAGGATGTACTTCTGCGGAAAGCTGTAGAACTCTGCTGACACCTCCGACCGGATGAGCGTCCGCAGAGCTGACTGCATGATGGCAATGCAGGCTCTGGAAATCCGCGAATGCCCGAACTGCCGCACGGCATCGGGGCGGTGGATCACAGGCACAAGGAGCGCGTAGGGCGCGTCATGCAAAAACGTCTGACTGAGTTTTCCGTTCCGATAATAGAACGTCCTGTGCGGCTGGAAATACGCCTCCAGCACCGGTCGCTTCCATTCGTCCCGCTCCAGTACTGCATAGCCTTCCGTGAGCAGGTTTGTAGTCGGGTCGATCATGCCCGTAGCACTGCCGCCGTCGATCACCTGAATGCTTGGATATCCGCCCTGCGCCTGCCCGATGTACAGGAACGAGCAGGCGGAGATCAAGGCGGAGAGGATGGCACTGTCAAAGAGAATGTCAGCATTGTTGAGCTTGTAGATCTCACCGATGCCGAAATCGTCATTGTCGAACGTATCGAATGTGATACGGTCGGCAAGGCTGTCCACAGATTTCGCGCACCAGCCAAGGCAGGAAACCATGTTCATGAAGTTGGCAGGGATCAGCCCGACAATACGTTCCATTCCGTTCTTCATTTCGTAGTAGTCATATCGCATTTTTACCCTTGCCTGCTTCACTGCAAGGCGATTTTTCAGATATGCGATTCCGTACTCCATGGGCGGTTTCTCCTTTCCGCGAGAAATATGAGCAGTGACAGCTGTTTAAGTCCTGAGGGGCGGGGGTAGGGGTACCCTCCCCCCCTATGTTGAAAACTTTTTCAACTTTTCAACAATAGAAAAATCAAGTTTTCAACACAAATGCCCTGACCGGTTGAGCCGATCAGAGCATTCATGTCTGTCAAGAAGGTTAATGGGGTTTGGTGGTTGCAGAGGTCGGACTCGAACCGACAACCTCAAGGGTATGAGCCTTGCGAGCTGCCATTGCTCCACTCTGCCTTAGTGAGGGCTGTGATGTACGCCGGCGGACACGCGTGTCAATGCCGGCAGCCCTCGCTTGGAGCGTCTGGAGGATTTGCACCTCCTCTGCGAGCGGGCTCACACCCTCTCCAACTCTTGCCGGAGCGCATTCTTTCGGACGCATCCCCGCCGGAGCAGGGAACAAAGGAATTATCACATGGTTGCTATGATATTATTATACCACTTGTTTTTTTCCCGTGCGCACAAAGATCAGATACAGCCCGTCTTTTTCGCAAGTGCATACAAAAGTCTGGTCCGCCAGTATGAGTAAGTATTCCGGTGCGCCGTGTAAGGATAGGGTGAGCCGTAGCAGATGTTATCATGGATCGCCTTGCGGTACTCTGCAGGGATCTCCCGAAAGGCAGCGTCTACCGCTTCACATTCCGATCCCATGCTCATGAGCCGGATCGCTTTGTTCTCGGTCGGGTTGCCAATACCGGCACAAGGGACACCGTCGTTGGCAGGAGATCCGTGCAGGATGTCCTCACGCTCCAGCCGCATCCGGTCATAGTCGCGGATCAGGTACAACATTCTCATGTACAGATTGTGCGGGAGCTTGTAGGGGTTGTTTTTCTTTGGCTGGTAGTTGCGCATTATAGACCGCCCTCCTCATTCAAATCGACGTTGGTCACAGTTAATCCCATGCGTGTGTAGAATTTCGCAAGGTCACGATTGCTTATGGTTGTTAGACACGATTCAGCTTTAACATAAATCTTGCCTGTATAACCCGTACCTCTGATTTCGTCAATGACATACTGCAACATCCGCTTTGCAAAGCCCTTGCCCCGGTACTCCTCGTGCACATACAGGTTGTAAACAAGATATGTGCCGCCTTCTTCCACCGGCTTATCAAGCTCATAGTAGCAATACCCGCCGGATGTGTGGATAAAATTCATTTCCTTACCTCCCCTCATTCTCACGCCGCAGTTAGGGCAAAACGGAAATGTCCAGTTACTCAGCTTACTGCATTCAGAACACTGCCATTCCCATTCGTCAACCTGAATCCAATGACCGAGGCGGGCAGGGCGGCTTTTAACCATTCGTTTCATCCTCTCCCTCCTCTACGTCCATATACGCACCGCACTTGGGACATCGTGGGAAATCCTCACGCATATCATCATAATCCGCTTCATGTGTGAACGTCATCACTCTACCACAAGCAGAGCACTCCCACTCGTCGCAGGAATCGCCGCCATCTACCGGAATCCAGTATCCATGCTGCACGGGTTCTGCATCCACCGTATCAAGACTTTCGATCTTCATTTGCATCGCTGCTACTTTGCATTTTGAGCAATCCACAGCATTGCAGTCAAGGCATTTTTCTGTTATGATTTCAATCACAGCTTCTCTGTCAATCAATTCTGTCATCTTCACACCTCCTCGTCAAACCATGCAGCAAAAAGTTCGAGCTTTGATCCAAGCACCTCGGCAATGCTGCAACACTCTTTGTATGCGATCCGCTCAATCACGTCAGAGAGATGCAGTGCAATTCTCTCGCTTGTCAGCTCCCTGTCTGCAAGTGCTTTTGCAAAGTCCTCGCGATTTGTTTTTCTTCTCGGATTTCCGTCAAGGTTTTCCTCCTGCCGCTTGTTCCAATCCTTGCAAGCCTTGTACTTGTTTCTGAACCAATCGCCACAGCTGTTATGCACGGAGCAACCGGAACACCAAAGCTTGTATTCGCAACAACCTCGATCAGTTACCCAACTAATCTTCGGTTTTTCTCCACAAACAGCACACGGCAAAAGAATATCAATCAACCTTGCCATTCGTTTCACCCCCCTCTCCAGTCCAACCTCTTCTTTCGGCTTGT